>JAUVWP010000068.1 GCA_030604085.1 Methanosarcinales archaeon
ATCATGAAGGACCTCTCGGAGCGTTATGATCTGGATATCAGGGTATATCTCTCCAAAAACGGCGAACTCGTGATGAAATGGTACAATCTCTGGAAGGACCTGAAAGAGCTCTTCCCGAAAGTGAGTGTCGAACACGGCGCAAACTCGCCGTTTATTGCAAAACAGCTCCAGATGGGTAAGTTCGATCTCTTTCTGGTCTGTCCGATGAGTGCGAACACCGCGGCAAAGATTGCGCACGGGATTGCTGACTCGCTTCTCACAAACGGCGTGTCGCAGGCGGCAAAGGCGAGGATACCGATCTACATCTACCCTGCTGACCAGTACGAGGGTTCTGTCACGACGATACTCCCGGATGGGAATGAGATGACCCTCTACATGCGGGATGTGGACATCGAGAACGCGGATCGGCTGAAACGGATGCAGGAGATTACGGTTCTTGAGAGCATCGGTGAGATCGAGGGTGTTATGAGGCGGCACATCGAGGGGATTGATAGGTGAGAGGGCACTATCTGAAACGTCCTCTGGTGTTTTCACTAAAAAGCGTTCATGGCACCCCATATTATAGAATAAATTGAAAAGTAGCTGTTACAAAACATTTCCAGCGATTATAATCCATCGATGGTCTTTCTGGCATCCTCATAGACATCGATGCTGAGCCACATCATCCGTGCAAGCCGCTCCAGCGCATCCAGTGCCTCGATCTTCGATAGTTTCCGAATCTTTGCGGAACGGATCAGCACACCGATCGAGCCAGCAACCTCCAGCCCAAGCCCTGTTGCAAACCGTCTTGCCGCAAGATCATCGAGAAGAATCGGGCAGTTCTTTCTTCTTGCAAGCATTATGGCAGCGGTTTCCCCGATCTCGATTCCCGCACTCTTTGCAATTTCTTTTATGCTGTCACTGGTGTCGATTTCTTCAATTACGATCCAGCCATCTACAATCTCGCTTTCTATCAGGAATGCATCTGCTGCCCCCTCTTCTTTACCGCGGTCTACAACCTCGATTTTGACGTCAACGGGTATTGCCACAGTCCCAAACAATTCTCTGAGAAGATTCAGCCGACCTATTCTTGCAAGATGGATCAGCGGTCCCGAATTGCTTACAACTACTCCTCTTTCAGAGTCCACTTGATATCCACATCCAGATCCTCTTTTTTATATTGAAAAGGAATGTTTGACCTCTTTAACTCCTCAAGCGCACCGCGGTATGTCATTCCAGCCATCCCTGCCGCTTTCCAGAGAGATATCTCCCCAGAACGGTACAATTCCAGTGCTTTCTTGGTGCGGTATTCTTGAAGCCCGGTACCAACGAGTTTGCGGAGCATGGTTCCTTTATCAACGAGTTCCAGTCTGCATGCCTCTTCGATATCATGCAGATATTGCTCTGGCAGTCGGACAGATATCGTTTTCATGGTTGATCTGAGATTACATTTTATTAGAATGTATACTTAACACCTGCGGTTACACAGAAGCGTATGTGTCACCCCTCCGACACCATCTCATCCGCCCATCAACTCCTCATATATCGCTTCAACCGCACCAAGCATCTCCCCCTGGGTAATGCCAAGCATTCCTGCCGCGTACATTGCACCGCCTGCGCCGACCCCTTCCTTGACCTCGCCTGCCTCGTATTTACGCAATCCCGCCATACGCGAACCAGCAAATCCGGGATCGACGACATGGATTGGGCACCCGAGATCGCGGATCACCGCATCAAAGTCGATCGAAGGATCCTGAGACACGTACTTCGTGGTCGCAATCGAGATTCTGCTCGTATCGATGCCGAGATGCGCAAGTATCATAAATACCGCGATCATCTGGGTGCCACCTGCAAGAACGATGCCCAGGTCAGACGACGCCATGCCGCGGATCAGCCCTGCAACAGCAGGCATCATCGGATCGCCGATGGCTGCGATGGCGCGCAGCGGATCAGCATGCGCCTTACCCGTGGTAAGCCCTGATGCATCGATGCCCTGCCGCACAACCGCACGTTTGATATCGAGGGGATTTTTCATGTAACTGCTGCTGACGCCGTAATCGTACCCGAGTGCTGTGAGTATGCCAAGAACAGTTGTCGTGCCACCTGGAATGCTCTCGCCTATGATGATAAAGTCTGATAGTTTCCCGAGTTGCAGACCGATCTGTGTGGCGCTCTCATAAATCGCGTTCGCATCAGGTACGGCGTCTCCATACCTGATATCACGCCCGGGCAGAGCGCCGAGATCGATTGCCGGAACATCGGGCACGATCCGGAGTCCTGAGTTTACGAAGAGGTATGGGATTCCTGTCAGTTGCAGAGCGGCGCGGGTCATGACAGCAGGCGTTGGCGCACCGTCTGGTTTCATCGGCAGCTCCGGAACGCTACGGGTGCTGCCATATACCACGATCTCGGCATCGCCTGCCGGCGTGTAATCATTCAGTTCGGTGGTTGCGCCTGCAGCCGAGATATTCGGGATCCGGCACGTATCGGTGTTCGAGAGTACGCAGAGAAAAAGAGGATTGGACCGACAGTCTTCCGGGGTTTCGGTCGACGTGATCCAATTGCTTGACATTGTGCCTGGTCGCAAAACCGCAAGAGAACTTCTCTGCGGCATGTTTACGATGATTATGTGCTGGATGTTGCCATAACGCTGACTGAGGTGGGGTGCTTGGTGATACGACCCATCTCAGCCCCGACTAAGTGTTTTACGCCTTTTTCAGCAGCGATGTCCAGTATCCGCTGGGTGATCACACCATCGAAGACCACGCTCTCGATGTTATCGGTGCAATCTTTCAGCGAATCCGCCAGATCCCGCACCGGAACCTCCTTGATGACGTTGGTGTCACTGTCAAGCAGCCGTGCACCCATGGTATCGGAAAGTTCCTTTACATGTGTCGCGAATTCGGAACCGTTCTCTGGTTTCTCGACCTTGGGGGGTTTCGAAACGGCTTTCTTGCGTACCTTCGTACCGCGATCGTGTATCTTCCTCTTTGGTTCGGTTTCCTGCGCATAACTGATGACCGCCTGATCGACCGGCTCCTTCTGGCGCAGCGCTGTCACGATCTCCTTCTGGACGAGTTCCTCAACGCCCTTGCCATCAGGAGCACGCGCCACAAAATCGATGTCCGCCATCTGGAGCAATTCCTTGATGATCAGTTCTCCGCCGCGATCCCCGTCCGTGAACGCTGTGACAGTCTTCTCCTTGCACAGCGGGATGATCGAATCCGGAATGCTCGTCCCGCCAACAGCGACTGCATTCTTGATCCCGTATCTCAGCAGGGTGAGCACATCTGCCCGCCCCTCGACAAGGATGATTGTATCGGAGTCCGTTACATGCGGACCTGCAGGAAGATTATCTTTGCCATAAGTAGTGATCTCCTCAATCCTCACCGATTTCTTGACCTCATCAGCAATCTCCTGGCTTTCAGGGACCGTCTGGTTAAACATCTCGGTCAGGATATACTTCGCCCTGTCGATGATGTGCTTTCTCTTTGCAGCGCGCACATCTATCATCTTCTCAAGTAGGATGTGTGCCGTGCATGGACCTACACGGTCGATAGTCTCGAGCGATGCTGCCAGAATCGCAGTCTCGACGCGATCGAGGCTTGACGGGATTGTGATCGTTCCACTCGACTTGCCGCCTTTGGAACCGATATCCACATCGATCCTACCGATCCGCCCGGTCTTCTGGAGATCGCGCAGGTCAAGATCGCTGCCCAGCAACCCCTCAGTCTGTCCGAAGATCGCTCCGACTACATCAGGTCGTTCAATGAGCCCGTCTGTTGATATTGTAGCTTGAATGACGTATTTCGTTGTATCAGAATCTTGCATATAATTCACCTCTTAGAAATAGTCTCAGGATTAACCCACTCACATCAATGCATCCGCGTAGTAACGTGCTTTACTACGTGTTACGGTTTATTGCATCTTTCTGTGGTCTGTGTGAACATGATTGATGACTGATCTCTGATGATCCTCGAACCGCGCTAGGTTCTTCCTTGAAAATCTTTGAGATCTTGCAAATGTGATAACCGTTGACTATTTTTATCGGTTGCATGCAAGTTTGTCGGTGACGATATAATAAGGTTGTGGTTTCCAATATTATCTAATATATTTTATAATGTACTGTCGCAGTTTCACGATATGCCGCTTGAGCCCCTGCACGTCCTTTATATCCTTCTGCACCAGTTTTTTCAGCCGGGAACGCAGGTCCGTGTCGATCGCCACATCATGTGACTGTAGATATCTGACGATCTGCGCTGAGAGTTGGTTGCCCCTGCGATCCCAGTCCGTAAGTACGATCACAGAATCGTAGTTGCTCGCAAGCGAATCCGTAAAATGCAGCAGGGACTGTCCACCTGGCGACTCGATCGCGCCGCATATTCCGAGATTGCGCAGTGCCGACTCGTCGTTTCTCCCTTCCACCACGATCACTGCGCCGCGCTCAGACATCTCCATGAGATCCTGCAGCACGCGCTCGATCAGTTCGTAGCGGCGAACCGCATCCTTAATTCTCGCGGTCATGCTCAAAAAATAACGATAGTGTCCGGATCACGTCCTCTCTGGCGACACCGATCAGTTCAATCGATTTCCTTGTGCTCGCCTGACCATTCAGCCGGATCTGTGCGGGGCTTATCCCGAATAACCTTGATAACTCCCTGATCAACTGTTTGTTTGCCTTACCATCTATGGCTTTTGCAGACACTTTCGCGCGGATGCGGTTTCGCGACTCATCGTATCCGCTCGGGACTTCTGTGCTTCCGGATCCGGGTGTGACCTTTAAATCGATCATCACGCCGTTTCCGGTATCTTTTATGGCGTCTTCGTAGTACATTGAGCTTGTTTTTATGGTTGTAGCCCGGACGTACTAACTCCGTGAGATCATCCACTGGATTTTTCCGTTGTCATCACAGTACCCTCGTGCCGGGCAATATCACCTGTTCCGCACCGGGGTTGGCTTGGCAGTCATCGATAGGTTTACCAGTAACTCCTGCAAGGACCTATTCAGTGCGGTTTTGTGCCCCGTTCTTATGCTCCGGTGATCATCGATTCACACCAGTCCTCGAAGAAGGGGCATTGACAAGATAAGGCATCATGGTATATATCGGTTGCTGTGAAAAGAGGGGATGATGCCAGTGTACGTAGCAGATTCGTCGGTATTCATCCTTGGAATGCCACTTTCCACCCGGTTGCAGAACCGGATCATCACCACGCCCGAGGTCGTTGCCGAACTTACGGACATAAAATCAAAAATAGTGTTCGAGGCAGCACTTCTGTCTGGCGTGGAGGTCGAGCCGCCACTCGCCCGGCTCATCGCAGAGGTCAGGTCTCATGCAGGCAGAACAGGCGACATCGAGCGGCTATCTGATACCGATATCGGCATCCTGGCAAAAGCCCTCGAACACGACGGTATCCTCTGTACCGATGATTATGCGATCCAGAACGTAGCAGAGAGTCTCGGGATCGAAACAGAACCGATTCTGCAGGACGGAATCAAAGAGACGTTCGAATGGGGCAGGCGATGCAAGGGCTGCGGCAGACGGTTCGGAAGCAATGTGCGGATCTGTCCGATCTGTGGAAGCGAAACAAAGGGATATAAAAAGAGCAGAAGGAGTTTAAGATGACTACAATCGGTATCGATATCGGAGGCGCAAACACAAAGGTTGCATCGGCAGATGGGAGCATCGCAGAGATACATTACCTCCCGATGTGGAAGGATGCAGCACTTCCTGACCTCTTATCAGGTATTGCAGATCGGCTGATGCCAGACAAGGTCGGGGTCGTGATGACAGGCGAACTTGCCGACTGCTTCGAAAGTAAGGGGCAGGGAATCGCATTCATCTGTGATGCGGCCCTGTGCGCATTTCCGGAGAGTGAAATATATTATCTTAACAATAAATGTGAATTCACTGGCGGCTATGATCCAGGTCTTGCCGCGGCAAACTGGGCAGCATCGGCAGGTCTCCTTGCACGGGACTTTGACTGCATCTTCGTGGATGTTGGCAGCACGACAACAGACATAATCCCGATCGCGGGAGGTGCTGCACATGCTGGCGGCACGGATTTCGAGCGGTTAAAGCGCGGCGAACTCCTATATTCGGGCGTGCTTCGGACAAATCTCGCAGCACTTCTCGACCGGGTCGTCCTCGACGGCGCCGGGTGCAGGATATCATCAGAACTCTTCGCGATAACAGCAGATGCGTATCTCGTGCTTGGAAAGATTACAGAAGCGGATTACACCTGCGAAACGCCGGACCATGCCGGAACAGCGGTCACGGATTCGATCAGACGGCTTGCACGCATCGTCTGCGCAGATCCTGACGAGATTGGGGGTTCTGGTTCTGGCGTGCATTCCATCGCAGAGCAGGTGCAGGAGAAGCAGGTGCAGGAGCTCTCAGGCGCGATCGATGATACTCTTACGCGGCACGGGCTTAATCGCGTCATCGGCACCGGGCTTGGCGAGTTCTTGATCAGGGACGCGGTGGACCGGCTTGACGGCGTCCGGTGCTCGTTCGTATCAGGGATGTATGGGGAAGACGTGTCAAAGGTATTCCCTGCGTATGCAGTTGCAAGACTGGTTGAATCCGGATAATTCACTCAAGTCTGAACGCAGGAATCCAAGTATTGTACCGCTTCCCATTGGCATCCACAAATTCTGCGCACGTGATCTCTCCATCCGGAGTCGTTAAGATTGCAGTATGATGTATCTGCGGATAAGAGCCGGTCTCGATTGTGTAGTTATATATATGATCCGCTAACAGTGTAAATTGCTCTGGAAATGTTATATAGTGATAATATCCGCTATAACCATTCCATGTGCCATTTACATCCACGCCATCCCCGTAGAGTCTGACATATTCGCTGTGACCGCCGGTTCCGGCACACGGATAGGTGTACATCGTGCTGATGTTGATGACATCGTGCAGGGGTTTAATCGTGCCGGTATGTCTTCCGGAGATGCTCGGGTATGTTCCGGAGCCTGTGTCGAGTTCGCGGACTTGTGAAGTTGAAACCTCAAACCAGAACTCGGCAGTATCATTAACGTATCCGATCTTATCAGCATGGATCGTAACGTTGTAAGTGCCGTCCAGGGAAGTGTTTGTGCAAGTTCCATTGTAATGCCCAACCAATCCCTCTGCCATTGTGACCCATTCAATCGAACTGTCTGGCTTTATAATCTCTGCATCTACGTTGTCAGCTGTGATATTGCATCCGGTTTCATTCTGCACAACACATGAGATTGTTACAGTCTCGTTCAAAGTATGGATTGATTTGTCTGTCCGGGCTTGGGCAATATTAAGTTCGTTTACAGGCACTGACCATCCACTCTTATCCATGAACGGATAGAGATCGAAATCAGCGGCAGGATGTGGTACATCCGTATCCCCAATTCCATCGCCAGCGATGCCGTGCTTCCCGGTTCCATTACCGTCGTCAACGCCGGCGTAGTCGGACCAGTAGTTTCCTTCGAGGAGAACCGGGTGGTGCCAGTCGTTATTTGCAGGATTGCTGTCGTATGCGTTATTGGAATTGTTTACAAGGTTGTTGTGGAAAACAAGGTTATTGCTCGAAGAAGACAAGTAGACACCGTAGTGGTTGTTCGATTCTATAACGTTGTTTGTCAGGGTATTAGAGTTGCTGGAGTCCCATATCCGGATGCCATTACCCACATTGTCAATTATAGTGTTGTTTGTTATAGTGTTAGAACTGCTGGAAAAATAAAGCTCGAGACCACCGTATGTATAATTACAGGCTGTATTGTTGATCAGGGTATTGCCTGTTATGGTGTTGCTGCCGGATGCAACCAAATAGATGCCGGGATACTCGTTGTTGGAAGCATTGTTGTTGATTATACAGTTGCTGTCGGATGATCTTAAGAGTATACCACTACCGCAACCGACACTGCTTGAAGCGTTATTATCAATTATCGTGTTGTTGTCGGAATGGTACAGACAGATACCCTCGCAATTAATCAAGACATTGTTGCTCGATATGTTGCAGTGTTCCACACCACCAAGATATATTCCAGCATAGTAGCCAGTTGCTCCCGTCACCGTAAACCCTGAGATGTTCACGTAATCAGCAGTCACATTGAAGACAGGGCTATCAGATGTGCAGTTAGTCACAGTGACCACATCAGCACCCTCGCCTTCCAGCGTGAGTTGCTTGTTCACAACTACATTCTCAGAATACGCCCCTGCATACACGTAAACCGTGCCTCCTGGAATGGCTGCATCTATCGCCGCCTGAATCGAGGTGAAATCTGCGCCGCCATTGTCATCCACAGTCCTGGCCTTAGGGAGTATGCATGAGACCGACAATGTTTTTTTGTCATTCGCCTCAAACATCATCAACACACTTCCGTTGATCTCGGAATACTGTGATACGTGTTTTAACTGGATGATGCAGTGCGTTGTGCCACGAAAAACCGTATCAAGGTATGCACGAAATACCAGCGCACCGGTTGAGTTGTAGTACTCAAACCATGCATCTCCGCCAGAGTCAACAATCGCATCCTTCACAAGCACCCCATCCTTTAGCAGCGATAGCCACGCCTTGTCCCCATTCAGATCGATATCTTTCGGGACAAACGAATAACCCTCGTAGAGTTCCCACACCTCCCCTGCCGGATTTGCGGTCGCGTATGTTTTTGATCCGTTCTCAATCAACTGCACACCTGTGCTGGAATACTGATTTACATTCTTGAGTTTGACAACGTCTGCAAGACTCCCTTTAAATACCGCCCCAACAATACAATCGACCGATTCAAGACCGTTTCTATACTCAAACAGGTCACCTGACTCCAGTATATCTTCCTTGAACATGATGCCGTCTTTCGATAGTTCAAGCCATACTTTATCCCCTCCGCCGTGTTGATCTTCGAGGTCTTTCATCGTAAGCACATAATCATCCATGAGTTCCCATGCCATGCCCTCCGGATCTGCTGATCTGTAGAAATGAGACTCGTCAACGATCAGAACAGTTCCGTTGATATCAGAATACTGACTGAGATTTACAAGTTTGACTGCGTTTGCCTCACAGCCACTGAATACGCAATCAACCATGCAGGTTACACTGCCAGTGCCAGAGGTGTAAACAAACATACTGGCAGAGTCCTCGTTCAATATCTCTTCCGCCACGACCACGCCGTTCTTTGATAGTTCAAGCCATACCTCATCGTCGTTGAAACCAACATCCTTCATAGCAAGTACATAACCATCAGCAAGGTCCCATGGAATGCCCTCCGGATCCGCTGATTTAAATAAATGGGACGCATTGTTGATCAATATACTACCATCGACTTCCGAACGCTGGTAAATTTCTGCAAGTTCGACCACGTTCGAAGCACTCCCACGAAATGCTGCTTTCAGGGTTACGTTGATGGTTTCAGTTCCATTTTTGACATAACTGTAATAACAATCCGAATCAACTGACGCTCTTAACTCTTCGGTCAGCAGCGCCTCACCAACCACCGTTCCACTCTTCAGTATGACGATTCGCGCTTTATCTCCACCAAGAGAAACGTCCTTTGCCGCGATGGAATAATTTTCAGATAGATTCCACGAGGAATTGATCCGGCAGCAGTCCAGTACAAACCCGCCGCCGCCAGAGCGTATAGGTGGCTCCTCCCTGATCAGGTGCGGATAGAATTCTATCGCATTTGTGTTATTGGTCGTTTTGAAGGATAGGTTACCCATGATCGGTGCGTTTGTGTTCGGGGTCAGATCAATCGGTACATCGTTCTTGAGAGTGGCACCGGATGAACTTGCAGTCTTCACTTCCATCGTACCATAGTCGTCTCCGGTACGGATTTCTGTCACATTATCATCGATTAGGAAAACATATTTTACCTGTACCAGATTGGAGCATGTTCCGCGGAAGACTGCGGAGACGTAACATGAAAATATCGGAGTGCCGGGTACTCCCGATACATTTCCGGTGTACGTGTACACCCGATCCTGTGGATTGGAACTGCCGGCATCGATCAGCTCGTCGTGAAGTTCTGTTCCGTTCTTTTTTAGCGAGAACCATACCTTGTTACCATCAAGGTCGATCTGTTGTGCAACGAGACTAAATCCTCCACCGAGATCCCACTCTTCTCCTGTTGCAAGGGTCCTGATATCGGTGCTGCCCCACTCGACCAGTAGTTTTGCAGGTCTGTCGGCGCTGCAGTTGATGGCTACATATTCCTCGCCCATCCAGAACTCGATCCAGTAGCTGGAGTTTCCATCCACAGTCAACCCAAGGTTCCTGTAAAGTTCGTATTCACGCCATGTTGGAGATGTAGTGTAGACGAGGCAGTTCTCATCGATGGTCCGGTTGATATCCGGTCCTTCCAGTGTGTAAGCCGCAATCGTCAGCGTTTCCGTGCCAACGCAATCATCATCGCTCAGATTATAGCAGAATCCACCAAAGTTGGAGCTATTCCAGACGGCATCTCCGGTTTGCGCACCTGTCAGTTGCACAACCTCGCCATCGAACTCAAGCGCATCCGCGCCCATGCCCATGCCCGCGCACGCAAGCAGCGCCGCTACCAGCAGCACGGGCAGCAGTCGTCGGGTCATGTCGCCTCCAACGTCTCATCCCCGCCCGCGGCAGATACATCATCAGCCAGCGCGCAAGCGATAAGCATCGCTCGCAAAACAGTATTGGTTCCAATCCCAAGAATTCTTCCATTTACACCAATCATCTCCCGAACGATTGCATTTTATGTCAACCTTATTCTATAAATATCTTCCGCCTCTGCAAACCAAACGACCTCGTAAATAGAAGCGACATGGATGCAGTTGTCCGCAAAACAGCACG
>JAUVWP010000100.1 GCA_030604085.1 Methanosarcinales archaeon
GGCAAACTTACCGTCAACAAGGGAACGCAACTGGAAAAGACATACACGCTGAAAAACACAAGAGGTTACCATGATCACAACTGAGGATTTTGGCGGTGGGATGGCGATGTCGGATGGGACTGGGGACAGACGATTGAGACGAAGAACCATCTGGAAGGAAATGATCTTGGTAAATATACACTTTGCTTCGGTAATGTTACCAATAATAACCATACCGAATCAAGGGGAGCCGTTCTTAATATAATGAAGAACAAAAAGATAATCGGGACATTTAAAAATGAGGCGATACATATCCAACATTGCAATATGATTGCACCAATACCTCAACTTCCAAACAATTCATTCCCATGGGATACAGTCATCACAGCCGATTCTGGTGAGAACAGTATAAATATCACATTTAATACCGAATACTTCTCCCCAATGCCAATAGAGCTCGGAAGTAACAAATATCTGGTCATATGGGAATTGACCGGGACATACCATGTTAGTGGATATATAGATGGAAAGCCTGTTTCTTACACATCAAAAGGATTCCTGGAATATGTGGCATAGTATTTATGATTTGAAGGCGATGCAATGAATGGATGGGGGAAATACAATCGTTTCGAGTTATTGAACTGACTTGACCGGATCAAATCTGTGCCTCGTAGCTTAATCCGCCAGAAGGGAAAAATCCCTTCTGTGCTATTTACCCGGGATCGGTGCAGAAGCCAACAGTGGCGGGGTGTCCTTTTTCTTCTGTTGAATTGTTTGTGCCCCGTCAACAATGATATGAGTTGCCGCAAAAAGCGATGAAGGCGAAAAGCGAAGGGATATGGAATAAGCAGTGAGAACGCTTATTGAAAGCATTAAAGGCGAAGCTGTGAAAAAATAGAGAATCTTTTATATGCCCTATGATGGACCTATGTAGAAACAGGGGTTACATGCTCAGCGCTTACTTACAGGCCTTGTACTTAAGTACGGGGTATAGTGACTGTGATATGCACTCAAAAAGTGTAGTATTGGGGATGAAATGGGATTGAGGTGGGGGAAATGTTTGTAATGTGACAAAGTCAAGTTGCGTCTGATCTTATAAACCGGTTCCACGCAGGGGCAGATATGCCAAAGATGTTTACGAATCTTACGATCCGAACCATTAAATACCGCTTGTGCACAACTAATTCTGGTGAGCCAAATGACGGTTGGAATTGTAAGTTACGGGGCGTACATACCGCGTTATCGAATCAAGGTATCTGAGATCGCGAAGGTCTGGGGTGCGGACGTGCAGAGCATTACTGGCGGGCTTCGCGTGCAGGAGAAGTCGGTGCCAGACCTCGATGAGGATACAGCTACCATTGCGGTGGAATCTGCCAGGAATGCGATCAATAGAGGCGGTATTGACCCGTCCCGCATCGGTGCCATCTACACAGGTTCAGAGAGCCATCCTTATGCTGTGAAGCCAACAGGCACCATCGTGGCTGATGCCATCGGCGCAGCACCCAATCTCACGGTCGCGGACTTCGAGTTCGCATGTAAAGCCGGAACCGCGGGAATCCAGACCTGTATGGGTCTTGTCGAATCCGGCAGGATCGATCTCGGGCTTGCCATCGGCGCTGATGTCGCACAGGGCGCGCCCGGTGATGCGCTCGAATACACCGCTGCCGCAGGTGGGGCTGCGTACATCATCGGCAGGGATCCGGATCAGTTGGTCGCAGAGATCGAGGGTACGTTCTCGTTTACCACGGATACGCCCGATTTCTGGCGCAGGGAGGGAATGCCATATCCTGAACACGGAGGCAGGTTCACTGGCGAGCCCGCATACTTCAAACATATCACATCGGCTGCGCGTGGGCTGCTAACGGAGCTAAACACCACGCCTGCGGATTACGATTATGCCGTATTCCACCAGCCAAACGGCAAGTTCCCGCGGCGGGTCGCAGCCAGTCTCGGCTTCACTTCCGAGCAGATCGATCCCGGAATCGTGGTGACCACATTCGGAAACACGTATTCAGCATCATGCATGATCGGGCTTGCCGCGATCCTTGATATCGCAGCAGCAGGCGACCGGATCTTCATGACCTCGTTTGGGTCCGGCGCAGGGAGCGATGCGTTCAGCTTCAGGGTCACAGACCGGCTCGACGGTATTCGGAGCGGTGCGCCGAGTATTTCTGATCTGCTTGCCGAGAAGGAGTACGTCGATTATGCGACTTATGCGAGGCACAAAGGGAAGATACGGCTGTGAGATTGTTTGATATGGTTTTTAGACACTGCGCCTCCGGCGGTGGAACGGCTGGGGCTTCGGGAGACGAGCATGAGGGTTACGCGGAGGTCGGGTTTGGATCACGTGGTCGGAAGGGTTTTGTGGGGTGGGTTGGAGATTCAAGAGTCTGATGAAACAATTCAAAATCATAGTTGAGAAGCATCCCGATGGCTATGTAGCCTATCCGCTTGGCATCAAAGGTATCGTTGTCGGCGAAGGTGACACTTATGAGGAGGCGTTAGCCGATGTCAAGTCTGCTATTCGCTTCCATATCGAGAACTTTGGCAGGGAGGTTCTTGAGATTGAGTCGCCTATGCTTGAAGCCTTTGTGGCAGAAGCGAGAGTGGCCATCTAATGCCAAAGTTTCCGGTTGACGCTCCCAAAAAGAGAGTCATCAAGGCGTTAGAACTTATGGGGTTTCGCCTTGTCCGAGAGCGAGAGCATATTGCGATGGTTCGAGAAAATACCGATGGCACACGGACTCCACTGACGATGCCCAATCATACTCGGATCAAAGGTTCAACTTTGAGAACGATTTGCACACAAGCGAGTATCCCGCGAAAGGACTTCATGAAGGCATACGAGCAAGTATGATAGAACGTATTTGGCTTCGTGCCGTCTGCGAGGGGACATTGCCTACAGTCGCAACTTCGCCAACGTAACGACGATCAAACTTCGCGCCGCCTGCTCAAGCAGTCTCGATGACGGGCACCACTTGCATCGACAGACTCATTAAAGTGAGACGCACCAATACTTACCTGAGATGACGATATCGCAGGCACATAAACGGTACGAGTTCAAGCGGCAGCTCGAAGATATGAGACGCAGGACCGGCAGGGGCACGGAACTGATCTCACTATACATCCCTCCGGACAAGCAGGTCTCTGACGCGGTTGCGCAACTCAAGAACGAGCACGGGCAGGCGGCAAACATCAAATCGAAATCGACACGCACGAATGTGCAGAGCGCGCTCGAATCGGTTCTCGCACGGCTCAAATATTATCCGAGACCGCCTGAAAATGGGTTTGTAATATTCTGCGGAACACTTGACCTCGACGGGCATCGGACAACACTGGATACAGTGATCATCGAGCCCCCTGAGCCGATCACCTCGTACAAATACCACTGCGACTCGTCTTTTTATCTGGACCCGCTCGAAGATATGCTTACCGAGAAGAAGACGTTCGGACTCCTCGCCATCGATCGGCGGGAGGCGACCGTGGGGTTGTTGCGTGGCAAATCCATCGAGGCGCGCAAGCACATGACATCATCGGTTCCCGGAAAGCAGAGAAAAGGCGGTCAGAGCGCAAGACGGTTTCAGCAACTGCGCCTCATCGCAATCCACGATTTTTACAAGAGAATAGGCAACAGCGCAAGCGAAATATTCCTTACCATCGATCACAAGGATCTTGAGGGCATCCTCATCGGAGGACCGTCCCCGACAAAGGAAGAATTTCTTGAAGGCGAGTTTTTCCATCACGAAATACAGAAAAAGATCATAGGGTTGTTTGATATCGCATATACGGATGAGTCCGGTCTTTACGAACTGGTGGATGCGGCGTCCGATGCGCTGCAGGATCTGGAGGTCGTCAAGGAGAAGAAGGTCATGCAGCGGTTCATGCGGGAACTGGTGAGCGATAAGGGGCTTGCCGCATACGGGGATCAGCAGGTGCGTGAGAACCTTGGGATGGGCGCTGTCGATCTGCTGCTGATATCCGAAGACCTGCGGAGGGTGCGTGCAACCGTTGCGTGCCAGAACTGTGATTACACAGGAGAGAAGACGATAGAGGACGTATCAGATGACGCTTTAGGGAGTTGCCCTGTATGCGGCTCTGATCTTAAGATCACGGACACTGTGGACGTTGTCGATGAACTGACAGGGATATGTGATCAGATGAGTACGGGCGTCGAGTTCATCTCCACCGATTTCGAGGAGGGCGACCAGTTGATGAGGGCGTTTGGGGGCGTTGCCGCGATTTTGAGGTATGATACAGGGGTGTAAGTACCTTACAATATGGGATTCGGGTAATCTGAATTACGTAAGGTGATATGGCTTCTGCGAAAGGTCGGTTCACATTCTGAAAGTCAAGAGTTGATTGCAACTATAGGATCGAGGCGAGGACGTGATCTCACCGGAAAGATTTCGACCCGCGAAACCTCTTCGCAATGATATACGTCTCCGCGCTTGCTTTGCGTGACGCCTCAGGCGAGTGGGCACGCACATTCTTAAAGAGCGACCGCACCTTCTGCAGGTAATCAGCGTAGAGATCGCCATGGAATGCCTTGACAACGAAATGCCCTCCCGGTTTCAGTATCTGCTCTGCGCACGAGAGTGCTTGTTCGGTCAGGTCGATCGACCGCGCATGATCATAACTCCAGTCGCCTGAAAGATTGGGTGATGCATCGCAGAGCACGACATCTGCGTTTTTGACCAGTTCTTTGATCCTGCCGACCGTGTCCTCTGCCGTGATATCGCCGACGATGGTGATCACGCCCTCGATCTCACGGATCGGTTGGATGTCAACGCCTACGACCGTACCATCGGCTCCTGCGAGTTCCCGCGCCATCTGGAGCCAGCCGCCAGGAGCAGCACCCAGATCGACGATATTATTCCCCCGCTTGATGACATGGAACTTTGAGTTGATCTGTTTCAGTTTGTACGCTGCTCTCGACCGGTAGCCCTCCTTCCTTGCCAGCCTGTAGAAATGATCATGCTGATTGCGTGCCATTGTTAGATCATCGGCGAGTATGCCACATAACATGAACGAACATACGAACATGAACGAAACACTGCAGAAGACAAAGCGCGTAATCGATGCGATTGCAGAACGCGGAAGCATCCTGATCGCGTTCTCTGGCGGCGTGGACAGTTCCGTGCTCGCGTCTGTCGCGAAAGAGAGCGGTGCAGACGTGCTCGCAGTGACCGCTGACTCGGAGCTACTCGGGCGCCGCGGACTGGGGGATGCCATAAAGATGGCAGACGAGATCGGGGTAAAACATGAGATTTTCGATTTCAAGATACTAAGGAAGAAGGAATTTGTAGAGAATCCACACAACCGGTGTTATTACTGCAAAAAGCATCTGATTCTGGAACTTACAAAAATCGCGTCCCGAAACAGTATTGAAACGATTGCAGACGGTACAAACATAACAGATATCGCAGGAGACAGACCTGGCTACGCTGCAATAACGGATGCCGGTGTTTTCACTCCGTTTGTCGATTTCGGTCTCGGAAAGCCAGAGATCAGGGAGATTGCCAGGCATTACGGGCTATCTGCCGCAGACGCGCCTTCGGAATCGTGTCTTGCGACCCGGATCCCGGCTGGCACAGAGATCACGGTCAAGCGGCTTTCCCGCATCGAAGACGCGGAATCGATGCTTCGTTCGCATGGCTTCTGCGGCGTCCGGGTCCGGGATCATGGTCGCCTTGCCTGCGTCGAGGTTCAATCAGGCGATTCCGAGCGGTTTCGGGTCGTGCAAGAGGCTGTGGCAGCCGCGTTTGCGCGGATCGGTTTCGATCGCGTGGTGCTTTCAAGGCTCCGGTCCAGGACGCTGTGAATGTGAGTTGCCGGATTCTCCGCAAGTGATGCAACCGCATTTCTCGAAGATTTTAACCTGTGTTTGCCAGTTTGTGGGCTTTATTTTCATCACAAAGCTTCAACAGAGATCGATAGCTCTTCGAATCCCACAATCTTCTTCTCTGTTTCCAGCACCTCATCCTCCACAGTATAACCCGCTTCTACCAAAAAATCTTTCAACATCCCGAGCTTGGCTGTTTCTTCCAGTTGTATCACTATAACTTCCCCAAAATTCTTCTTTGCCTCTTCAGGCGTATGTCCGCAACTCGCAACATCCAATTCCGGGCAATATACTGTGAACATCCCCCCTTCGTTTCACACTTCAACGGCACTGATCATCTTTTTCATGGTTCCATTACCGCTTAGTGCGATGCTGTATTGAAATTTTCGCTTTGCCCAATCATCATCCGGAACCACAGCATCCGCCAAACTGAACCAATTCCACTTCACAGATACTGATTCATCAGACCCTGTGCGGCATCTCCGCACCATCAGGTATCGAGTGGATATACCGCTTCCGAAACTCGGGGTTTCGCATCATGCAATAGTCGGCAGATCCTTTGTACGCAGAGTGCTTCCCGATCCGCTTCCATATCTCGCCAAGTGGCTCCTCCCGCACGTTTCCGAACGATAGCGGCGTATACGCACACGGCAGAACATCGCCTGCCGATGTCACATGCACCCACCGCCTGCCGGCAAAGCAGCCGAAGAGATCAGGTCCCATGAAATACGGAAACGCAGTGATCCTGGGACCATCCGGCTGCCGGTTAATCCTTTTCTGGAAATTTGTGAGTCTGACAACATCGTTTTTTGTGATTACC
>JAUVWP010000025.1 GCA_030604085.1 Methanosarcinales archaeon
CCAGAACACATTCCTGACTTTGCAGAGATGTTCAAGCAGTACGAGGAAGCGAAGCAGAGCGGAGATGATGGGACGACGCAGGAGGCGACGCCAGAACACGTTCCTGACTTTGCAGAGATGTTTAAGCAGTACGAGGAAGCGAAGCAGAGCGAAGGGATGCCGGAAGAAATCCTGGAAATCCAACCTAATAACGGATTCGATATCTACACCCTCGCCGAACTGATGAGATGGACGGATTACACACTTAAAACGATCGAACGGAGTAGATTGGATGAGCTGCTGGATCTGTGTGTGTTTACTGGACATATCTCAGAGACGCTAAAAGACACGGTCTCGAAGATCGCAGACATGTCCGCTCAGGAGGTTGCTGAAGAGAGTACGTCAACGATGAAAGATCACATAGCCGCGATGTTCCAGTTGAATGCGGTATTGAATCCAAGCGAGTCTGATCAGAAGGCGATCTATTCGATATATGGGGAATTGCCATGGAAGACGGTGGTGTAAATGGGCGGAGAAACGATCAGTATTGCTATGATCACGATAGCGTCCGTGATATGTACTGCAACATTCGTCACTTCAGCATTTCCGGCGATTGCAAGGGCGCAGGATCCGCTCATAGCTTCAGCAGACGCAATCAATGATAGGATGAAGACCGATATAACGATTATACACGAGACAGACTCTTTATCCGGAAGCATCGTATACATCTGGGTCAAGAACGTGGGGAACAATCACATCCATCCGAATCTGATCGCTAACTCAGACCTCTTCTTCGGACCAGAAGGAGATTTCATGAGGGTTGTATATAATGAGACCGGATCGACCTCACCAGGCTGGAAATACACAATCGAAAACGGCAGTGATAGGTGGGGGCAGGGAGAGACGATCAAGGTCACGATGAATATGACTGCTAATCCGGTTATACCAGGGACGGAGTACTTCGTCAAGTTCATAATGTATAATGGTATCTCGGATGAGGATTATTTCACGATGTGAGGGAAATGGGGGCTGGATCAATCATTGCGGCGATAGTAGCGGTTGCAGCAATCCTGATAGCAGCCAATGTCGCCATAACAGGGGGGTTATATATGACAGATACACTAACAAACTCGATGAAGGAAGTGCAAGATACGAAGAATGAGCAGTTGAAGACTGAGATAGAGATCAGTAACATCACTGCGAATGGAACCCGTATCGACGTAACGCTTCGTAACACGGGTCATGAACGGATCAGGGAATATTCGCAGATGGACCTGATCGTGCATTACCATTCGGTCAATGGTGGGTATGTGAGGATCGTCTGGCTACCATACACGAATGTGACGCCGGACGGTGATGAATGGACCGTAACCGGGATATCACCGGATCTGATCAATCCTGATATATTCGATCCTGATGAGGAGATGACGATCCGGATCGAGGTGGATGATAGCGATCCGATGAAATATGAATACATAAACTGGCTCCAGATAACGACTCCAAACGGAGTGAGTACATCAAAGTATTTTAGTGGGTGATCAATATGGCTGAAGAAGAATTCGACGATGAAGAAGAAGACTTTCTTGCGGATGTCTTATCCTCAGGAAATTATGAGATCGATCAGAAGATGGGTGGCGGAATCCCAATGAATTCGCTATCCCTCTTCGAAGGGGAAAATGACAGTGGCAAGTCGGTCCTTGTACAGCAGATTATGTGGGGGGGCTTGAATCAGGGACGGCGTATCGCCATATTCACGACTGAAAACACTGTCAAGAGCTTGCTTAAGCAGATGACAAGTCTGTCACTCGATGTAGATGATTATTTCATCATAGGACGTTTGAATATATTTCCGATCCATGTGCAGGGCGTTGACTGGGCTGAAGATGTGAGTGGCAACCTGCTCGAGTTCATGCTGAAATCTATGGCACAGTGTAAGAATGATGTCATCATCATCGATTCGCTCACGGTCTTTGTCTTTCATTCGAATGATAACGACATCTTAAACTTCTTCACAGGATGTAAAAAGCTGTGCGATCTTGGAAAGACAATTCTACTGACGGCACATGGGTACGCCTTCCCTGAGAATCTTCTGATCAGGATCAGATCGATCTGTGACGCACACCTGCACCTGAAGATGGAAGAAGCTGGCGATCAGATGATAAAGTCGCTGGTGGTTGCAAAGATATGTGGTGCACAGAAGAGCACAGGAAACATCGTCAGCTTCGACGTTGATCCCGGCTTTGGTATGAGGATCATCCCGATCTCGAAGGCAAAGGCGTAAGTAAGGTGATTAAGATGGAGTCTCTACCCTTTGAATCGAACGTTCCTGAGGCGCATGGATCCGACCTGATGCAGTGTGGGCTCTATCGCATGTTACCTCCGGATGCAAAGAAGTTCATCAGTGCAGAGGAGAACCGTCATGTACTTGATTACATCCACATGCTTCCACTCGATGATATAGGGGTACCAAAGTTCTACCCCGATCTTTCAAGAGATCTGAAGAAGATAAAGAAGCCAAATATCATATATCCGGCTGGAGATGGGATATCCATCCACATTTATCCGGATAAAGATGATGTGAGGAACTACTACATCCCTATCGAACCAACCCTGTTTGTGAGTGTCGATGAACTGCTCATAGAGGTGGAAGAAGCACTTGTCGATATCGTAGACGTTCTGGAGGTTACAACAGATGATATAGATGCTAAGAAAGCCTTACTGGAAGAGGGTCTCGATGATGTATGCATCATAGAAGACGATGGAGATGTGGGGGCAGAAGGGGGGATCAGGAAGAGGATATTTGATCGCATCCGCGGATTTGCCAGGACCACCAGAAATAAGAAGGTGCATGTAACCCCTGACGAATTTCAGAAGATCAAATACTACATATTCAAGGATAAGATCGGGATGGGACCCCTCCAGCCACTTTTGATGGATCCGTATATCGAGGATATCAGTTGCAGTGGTGTGGGGCAGATATTTGTGGAACATAAGATCTTTTCCGGATTAAAGACGACGATAACGTTTGATGGTATGGCGGATCTCGATTCTTATGTTGTACGGATGTCAGAGAAGATAGGAAAGCCGATAACATACTGGGATCCGATCGTTGATGCCGCTCTCCCTGACGAATCAAGGATAAATATCGTGTTCGGAGAGGATGTATCGAAACGGGGCAGCAATTTCACGATAAGGAAGTTTTCAGAGACACCGCTCAGCATCTTAAACATCATCGACTTCCATACGCTTGACTATAAGATGGCTGCGTACCTCTGGATGTTGTTGGGTGCGGGGATGAACTGTTTCGTTGTTGGTGAGACCGCATCAGAAAAGACGACGACGCTTAATGCGATGACAACATGTATACAGGCAGGTGCAAAAATTATATCGATAGAAGATACGCCTGAATTACAGGTACCTCATAAGAACTGGTTAAGAGAAGTCACAAGAGGATCGGGGGACGGGGGAAGCTCGGACGTGACCATGTTTGATCTGCTGAAAGCTTCCTTGAGGCAGCGTCCGGATGAAATAATAATCGGCGAGATCAGGGGCGCTGAGGGTAACATTGCCTTTCAGGCGATGCAGACAGGACATCCTGCGATGGCTACGTTTCACGCAGCATCTGTTGAGAAACTGATCCAGCGACTGACCGGAGACCCCATAAATGTTCCAAAGACATACATAGACAACTTAAACCTTGTTGTCATCCAGAATTCTGTGAATGTCCCGGGTAAGGGGATGGCGAGGCGTATCACAAGCATCAACGAGATTATAGGATATGATCCATCCTCACAGGCATTCTCCTTCATCGAGACGTTTCAGTGGGATCCTTCAAAGGATGTCTTCAAATTTGCAGGAAAGAACAACTCGTACCTGCTTGAGAACAAGATCGCTCCAAAGCGCGGCTTACCGAAAAATAAACGGAGAAGGATATATAAAGAGCTTGATCGAAGAGAGAAGGTCTTAAGGAAGATACATGATGCAGGGGTACTCGGATTCTATGAGTTATTCGCGATGATGGCGCGTGCAGAAGAGGAGGGGATCGTATGAGTGAGGAGAAGAGGGTTGCGGATGAGCTACTCTTCCTGCTCACGTACATGGCATCGATTGCAACAGCAGACATCGATAGGAATGAGCTGTTTAAACATGCATCCGAGCAGAACTATTCGCTGTCGATATATTTCAAGCGGGCATACACGCTTGCTGCAAAGTGGAGCTATGCATATTCAAAGGCGTGCAAATTCATCTCAAAAAAGGCAAAATTTGCGGTTTTAAAGGAATTTTTCGGGAGAATGGCAAGTGCCATGTCATCAGGAGAGCCTGAAAAGGAGTTTCTGAAGAATGAGCTGAGCACGATGGAAAGTATATACTCTAATAATTATGAAAGAAGCATCGAGGCACTTAAGAAATGGACGGATGGATATACCGCGCTCCTCATCTCAACAACGCTCATTGTGATGGTTATACTGCTATCAACAATGCTATATCCAATCGGAGATATACATCAGACTGCGTTTGTGATCTGTATGGTGATGATAGTCATCTGTGGAATAGGGGTATTTACTATACGCGATTCGGCTCCATTCGAGTTGAGAATACATTCGCTTGAGACCGGATCGAAAGAACAGGAGGTCATAAAACTGCTCTGCAGGGCATTACTTCCAGCCGGATTCATAGTGACACTTGGTTTGATTCTGTTACAGATACATCTCGGGTATATCATGATCACTGCAGCAGCATTCGTAGCTCCGATCGGGGTTATGGCGGTGATTGATGATGGCAAGGTAACCGGTAGGGATTATGATTTCCCTTCGTTTGCAAAGACACTTGGTTCACTTGCAGGAACGATGGGTATCAACCCGAATATTGCGATGAATTACTTAGACCGCGAAACAGTCGGATCCCTTGAACCGCTGGTCAATACGTTACATAAAAGTCTATCGATCGAACTCAGCCCGGGTCTCAGCTGGGAGAGGTTCATCAGGGACAGCGGATCTGAGCTGATAAACCGATGCACAAGGATATTTAACGATGCTATAAATCTTGGCGGAGATCCTGCAGAGATCGGAAAGATCGTCTCTTCGTCAAGCCTTGCAATCGTTCTCTTAAGGATGAAGCGAAAACCTGTCAGTGCCAACTTTGCAGGGTTAGTTATACTGCTCCACACCTCAATGTCAGCCCTTCTCATATTCATCATCGAGATCATAGTCGCATTTAATGTTGCGCTTGCAACGATGTTTGAAACATCGGGCTTAGCGGATGGTGCGGATGGCGCTATGTCGGGTATGGGCGGGCTTGCGGGCAGTTTTGGAGGTACAGGTCCTGCTGAGCTTACATTCCTGTACCAGTTTACGATAACAGCAATCTTCATACTGGTGATCTCAAATACCCTTGCAGTGATGGTGGCAGATGGCGGTGCAAAGTGTAAGATATTCTTCTATGGGGCGATAATAACTGCTGCATCGGGTCTGGTTATGCTGGTCGTACCGGGTCTTGTATCCACAATGTTCGCGATTAACGTGTAAGAGGTGATGATATGAATATAGGTGAGATAATTGAAAAACTGATTCGGAAGATAAAAGGGGAAGATGAGCTGGGCATTGAGCTGGAGATTGAAGACCTGTTATCAGATGAAAGGTAGCCTGATGAAGGGTTGGAGTCGGAATCTGCTGGTGTATGGGTGCAGACGATAGAAGATAAGGATGATGATGATCTATCTTTTGAAGATGACCCCTCCAATGCCGCTAAAGGTGAAGAAGGCGAAGAGTCTGATGAATGGACTTAGCAGGATGATGATAAGACCGATCTGCAGGCATTTGGGCAAGGCGGCTCAGACGCCACCACTGAGGATACGCTGTTAACCGAGCTAAAGATGGACGATGAGCTTGCCGAGCAGGAAGATCATGAGATACTGGAGTATCTCGAGGTGGTTAGCGCGGACGAGTTGGTAAAGGAGATGAGGGGTGTTGTAGCGGAACTTAAGAGAGGTCAAAGATAACTCTAAAATATAAATATGGAATCATTCAGGATTATCATGGTAGTATCGGGGCATCAGCACCGGTACGTCCGGTAATAAACAACAAACAGAACAAAACAAGGAGGGATTAGAAGAGATGAGTGCGCCGAGCAAAATTCATATCATCCAGTTGGTGAAAATCCAACCGGGGGAAAGGTTAGCCGCCACCTCAGAACTGAAACCCAGCACCCGAGTACTGGTAACAGGCTGCTGTGAAGCCAGGGGGATTGGATACTGGGCCACAACGCAAGTGAAGGTACCCGCCCCCGAAATTCATTTTGTCTCGGAGGTCGACGCTGTTCATCTGACGGAAGACAGTACTTTCATCACCGTTAATCCGAATCTCCAATCTTGGAATATAGCAGGGAGCTCTGGGATGTGGTTAGGTGATGCGAGCCCGGGCGGGCGTCTGATGCCGTGGCACGGTGCCAACGGCTTTGCTCACTGCGTTCGCATTATCAAACGGATACGCTTGGGTTCTCGGGAGGGTCAGTGTGTTCTCCTTACGGGTGTATGTGGTGTCAAGCATAAGAACGGTGAGGCATTGCAGATGGCGCTCTGGGAGTCGGACCAGTTCATAGTGCCAACGGCTTTGCTTCGCTTGCGCTTCGCATTACCGTCGAAATAGGGTAATTCCTGTAGAGGGAAGGGACTGGCAGAAGAACCATTGGGACAGGGACATATCTTCCGCACTCAGATGCGGGTTAAAGATGGCAACAAAACCGGACTCATAACCCATCTGACAAATGATGGAGAGGGTTCTTCTGAAGAGCCGGATGAGGGAAAACCTCACGACCGGTTCTGTGAGGGGGCTTCAATAGTAACCTCGGAGCTATTACTCCATCAGGAGGTGCGCTATGAGCTCTACTCGACATCAGAGTATGTTGATCAAAAAAGGCAGCATGAATATCGAGGAGAGGGACGTGATTGCTGTGGAAAAGAATATGAAAGAGGAGTTATAGGTGGAGAATATGAAAAAGAATATCTCAAAGGCGAAGGCGTTTCAGATTGTCGTTGACAACATGAGGACGCTCTGCTATGAACAGACGATGGAGCACCGCACATCTTTATCACGGATTGCAGGTCTTATCGGACTTTGCGAGCTTATGCTTATCATCATAGTAATCGCACTCTCTGTATCAGGTTGGGATCTGTATGGAATAATCATCATTTCGATGATCGCCGGATCATTCGTAACGAATATGCTATGGTTCTGCCTGATGAGGCGAGAGGTGAGAATTTGGAAGGGTCGATAGATGGCGAATCGTGAATTTATTCAGCAACAAGTCGTATTCATTGGATTCGTTATTTATCTCATCATTATCTGGAGAATCTGGCATCTTGTAATCCTTGGGGTTGTGGGTGGTGCGGTGCCGGCGAATTTTGTCCGAACCATGCTCGCCGATATGCCTGCCACGCATCAGATGTTGGTGCAATCATGTTTATGTGCCGTCAAACCAAGTAAGCGATATGGAGCGATGCATCGCAATCGCAAAGAAAGACCTTACAGCCGAGTTTAGAACCAAGCAGATGCTAAACTCGATGCTCATGTTTGCATTCCTCATCCTATTGATCTTCAGTTTTTCATTTGTGGATTTGCGCGGCAGTCACGACCGGATCACAGAACTGGCTCCGGGTATGCTCTGGATTACGTTTATGTTTGCAGGCATGTTGGGACTGTCCAGATCGTTCGCTCTTGAGCAGGAGGAGAACTGCATCGAGGGTCTGAAACTCTGCCCGGTCGATCGCAGCGCCATCTATGTCGGCAAGATGCTCTCCAGTCTCGTGCTGATGTTGATCATAGAGGCAATCACCATACCAATATTTATGGTTCTGTTTGATTATACAATACCAAATATGCTCTGGCTGGCACTTGTCATACTGCTCGGTACGATCGGGTTTCTCGCGGTCGGCACGCTCATATCGGCACTGACCTTAAACGCGCAGACAAGAGAGATCCTTCTCCCTGTTCTACTCTTTTCGGTGCTATTTCCCCTGATCCTGGTGCTGGTGCCTGCGACTGCCAATGTGCTCACACACACAAGCGCGATCCCCCAAATCAGGCTGCTCTGTGTGTACGATATCGTCTTCTTCCTGATATCGCTGGTCGTTTTTGAGTATGCGATCGAGTGATGGGGAGGTTTCTGATGTGGGATTGGGGGATGGTCACGCCACATTGTATTGTGCAGTCCTGTTCGCGAGGGTTTTATATATAACGTTGATGCATAAAGTTAAAGTAGGGGATGAATAAAAGCAAGCATGGGTGAAAAGGTTGAAAAACAAAATCATATTGGAGATAATACTGGGAGTATTATTGGTTGCCGTTGTTGCATTTTCTGGATGCATCGAAGAAGAAACACCTACAAAACCTCTGGAAACTACTCCGACATGGGAAGATTCGGAAAGTTACGCTTATACTACAGAAACAATTGTAATATCAGGGATGGATGAAGTTATAGAGATCAATCGTGACAATCCAATTAAATTAGTAATATCCGGCATGGGAAATACGGTTACAATATCAGAAAACACAGTCATAACAGAAATAGTTTCTTCTGGTATGGATAACACAGTCTACATATCTCGAAGTTCGACACCAAAGATCATACAATCCGGAATGGATAACGAAATTATCAGATACTGAACCTATGTATCTATCAGATATTTTCTTCGATAATGGACAATTGAACTGGGATGCTATCGGTGTAATAAGCAATATAGTCCTTATTGCAGTTTTGGTTGCGATAACCTACTGGTACGCTAAGAAAGTTAGTGAACAAACCGAATTGATGGTGAAAGATAGGGAAAGGAATAAAATTTTAGAAGAGGTTCAAGATGTTTTAACCCCTACGATACATCAGTTAGAGAAGGGAATTAAGGCGATTCAAGATGACAAAATTCTGTGGTATGAACGCGGGGGAGTGGGGAAATTTTGGGCGGGGTATGGCGGGAAAGAGACCATAAAACATTTATTCAACACAAGTAGTTCGACTTTCAAGGATGTAATCCACAAATACCCTGAATTAGGAAATAAATTCAATTCTCATGACGATTTACGCAAGAAACTAAGTGAACTGTATGCTGAAATTGGAAGCGAAGTTAGAACGGATGAATTTGCAGAGCGATTGCACGTTTTGGTGAACGTGTTTGAGCAATCAAGAGAAGAAGTGAACTTAGAGTGGATTGAATACTTTGTCATTAGCAAATTCACACCAGAAATAAGCACAGACAGTCTAGCAGTCCTTCATGATTTTTGGGAAGAATATAAAGACGAATTGTTGAAATTTAGGAATACACAGCAGATTAAAGGACTTGATAAAGAAATTGAAGATATATTAAGTCAATTAAAAGAATTGGACACGGAGATTTTAAAGAGAATTAAAGAGATAAGAGATGGATGTCGAGAAGAATATAATTTTACTAAGTATGAAATCGATTCCGAATTAAGAGCGGTTGAAGAGTGGTAGTGAGTATGATGAAAGAAAAGAATTTGGCTACGGTTCTGCTATTGACTGTTCTGATAAGTGTGTGCGGTTGTCTTGATCATGAGGCTGAAACTCCAGTTTTAACTACACCCACATCGATGCAGACCATACAGCCCATCTCAATCCCCACATCCACACAGGAAGATACGAATATAGAGATCGTAACAGAGGTCGTTGAAGATTACCATAAAACCCACACATATAGCGCGCCAGATCTTTTCGTTTGTGCAGATATGGCGATCGATGTCTGGAATATGGTTGAAACTCAAGGAATCAATGCAGAAATCGTAGTGGGGAATGTGGATAATCCCAATGCCGATTGGACCGAATATGATCATGCATGGGTTTTGGCTGAAACGTCACCGGATGCATGGTTAGCCTTGGAGACAACTGGTGGATATGTTACATACAAAGATAACTACTACACAGGATATTTCTTTGAGAATCCAAGGAAGTTTAAGGAATATCTGGAATTTATGAAGGAATACGGTGCACAGATTTGATAGAATTAATGAGTTACAGAAAGAATATTCAGATACTTACGATGAATGGGTTAGGGAGGCTAAATATCACCAAGAATTGGTGAATGTGTATAACAGCAACTATGCAGGGCGTTCATTATCTCCAGAGGCGTATCAAGCGTCTTTGGATCTTCGAAACAAAATATATGCTCAGTATGCAGTGATGGAGAGAGTATCTGGTAGAGCCGATCAATTAGTATCTACACTAAACGAAGAAAATCAAAGACTTGCGGAGATAACTAATGAGTTGGAGGAGTTATTAAGCTAAATGATTAGAGGAAATGTATATAGCCCCTCTGCCCGTCACCTCAGATCTCCGCTGCAAATCCTCTTTTGAGTTTAATGTGAAACATCGGCAGAGCCATACCAAGCGATACAACGAGTCCGCCCAAAAGTAGACCAAGGCAAATGAATTTTGCCATAGATTTCTCCGTATAGTGATGCACCTTCCTTAAATCAAATGATTTCTTGATTAATTTGAAAAAGTCATCTATTATTCCCCTTACTGATCTGTAACTCTTCCAATTCTCAAGTTTAATCTTTAAATTCTTTACTAATTGATTAAAAAACTTCTTTTCTGCATCTACATTAGATTTACTAAATAAATTCAATGGATAGGATATTGGAGACTTTTTATTATTTTCTGGGAACGCTGGATTGTCTCATGTAAGCATAACTTCCAAAGTGAGGCACTATCGATCTGAAAAGCCGTTTACACCGTTAATCTGCGTAATCTGTTTTAATCAGTGGCAAATAAAACTTTTAGCCACAGATTAACGCTGATTTCACTGATTCTACCAATCTAATCGTACCAGTGTTTGCAGGATTGGTGTCATGTTTTTCGACCGACCATAAGAAATTAAAAATACTCCATTTCACAATGAGATCACTCCGAACACAATTCCACTATCATCTTCCGCCTCGAAAGCGGCGTCACGATCGCTTTACCTTTTTTCGTGATCTCCATGACCCGGAGAACGTCCTTTGGGATATACATCCCAAGTCTTCCTGCACCGACTGTGGATATGCTGTATTCGTAGCCTCCGGCGGGCTTGTTCCTAGTATATCGATCGATGATCTCCGATGAATCCGCATCGAATGCGAAATCTCCGCAGTTCGAGCACCGGAGCCCGGTCAGATTTGGGATCACGATCCGCTCGCCAGCCAGCACAACCTCAAATATGAGATCGTCTACAAAACTGACTGTGCGTGATCCGCACACCTGGCATATCGCATCTGCGATATCCTTCAGTGGCGATCCGTGTCTGCCTGCGCGCCTCTTTGCGATATCTATTTTTGTTTCCTCCACCATCTCAGGGGTTATGGTGGGAATATCATCCATCGATGGCGTATCTTCTTTTTTTATGTTCATGTTTGTGTTTGTTTGTGTCAATCTTCGTCGAATGCTGTGATAATCCTCGCGAGACTGCCGGCATTGGTTTCATGCACTTCGAACACGATGTGAATCAGTCTTGGTGGATAATTCATTTGAGACCATGAATGATACCGTCCATCTATTCCCCGATCATCTGGTTTGTAATATCCATATAAAAGTCCCTGTATTATCTCACCCTTGGTGATATTTGGGTGACGTGGTCGTATGTGCTGCCATTGGATGGTGTATCTCTCGTTGAGAACGAGTTCTCGTACCTGCTCTTTCAATTTGAGCATGTTGTCGTGCATATTTATAGCTCCCATTTATATACTTCCCTTTGTTTGTTTGTGTTCCGCCTTTCATTGTTAACCCCCGTCGTCATACATGCAATGCCCTTCTTACGTACATCATACTTTGAATCAACGTACATGCATATATATCTTCGCATCAGACTCCCAAACCCAATACCATCAGCATCTATCTTTTTATCCAATCGCCGCCAACACCAGAGTTATGGGAATGACCATCGCTGAAAAGATCCTCGCAGCACACGCGGGCAAAGAGAGCGTATCGCCAAAGGAGATCGTGGACGCAAAGATCGATTATGTCATGGTAAACGACGTGACCGGGCTTCCTGCGTTCGAGGTCTTCGAAGAGTTCGATGCCAACCCGATCCTTGAGAAGACGGTGCTAATCCAGGATCATTACGTGCCGAACAAGGATGTGGCATCGGCAGAGCAGGCAAAGTCGATGCGTGAGTTTGCCAGAAGATACGGGATCGAGAACCATTTCGATGTTGGCCGGGGCGGCGTCTGCCACCAGATCATGATCGAAGAGGGATTTGCAGCACCGGGACGGCTGATCGTGGGCGCAGACTCGCATACGTGTAGTTACGGCGCACTCGGCGCACTCTCGACAGGTATCGGTTCATCAGAAGCTGCATCCGCAATGGCGACAGGAGAACTGTGGTTCAAGGTTCCTGAGACGCAGAAGTTCGTCGTTGACGGAGAACTTGGAAAATACGTGATGGGAAAGGACATCATTCTTCACATTATCGGGGATATCGGAGTTTCCGGTTCTCTTTACAAGTCGATGGAGTTTTACGGCTCTGCAATCGAGTCGCTCCATCTATCGGACAGGATCACGATCTCGAATATGGCAATCGAGGCAGGCGCAAAGTGCGGAATCATCCCGCCGGATGAGGCGGTCTTTGATTACCTCAAGAACCGTGTCATCGGCGAGTATTCGCCGGTTTACGCGGATGCGGATGCGGAATACGAGGATACCACCGAATACGATGCTTCCGAGATCGTGCCGCTGGTTGCAACGCCGCATCTTCCTGAGAACGTGACCCCGGCATCCGAAATCGATGTGCAGATCGATCAGGCGTATCTCGGATCATGCACCAATGGCAGGATCGAGGACCTGCGTGCAGCAGCCGCGGTGCTCAAAGGGACGGGGAAGAGTGTGCACCCTGATGTCAGGATGATCGTGGTTCCGGCAAGCAAGAGCGTTTTTGAGCAAGCTATGCGGGAAGGACTTATCGGGATATTCATGGATGCGGATGCTTATGTCTCAGGACCGACGTGCGGCGCATGTCTCGGCGGTTACATGGGCGTGCTTGCAGAGGGTGAGCGGTGCGTCAGCAGCACGAACCGCAACTTCATCGGCAGGATGGGGCATCCAGATTCAGAGGTCTATCTTGCGAATCCGGCAGTGGTTGCAGCAAGCGCGATTACCGGGCGGATAACCGATCCTGAAGATCTTTTGGAGGGGTGACTGCGATGGAAAAATATATCAAAGGCAGAGTATGGCGATTTTCAGAGAACGTGGACATCGATCAGATCATTCCGGCGATATATCTCGTGACTGGTGATCGGCAGGAACTTGCAAAGCACGCATTCGAGAATGTGAGACCAGACTTTGCAAAGGAGGTCTCAGATGGTGACATCATCGTTGCCGGACCCAATTTCGGCAGCGGATCCTCAAGAGAACATGCGCCCCGCGCTCTACTTGGGGCAGGGATCAGATGTGTGATTGCGCCGAGTTTCGCACGGATATTTTACAGGAACAGCATCAACATCGGGCTGCCGCTTGTCGAGTGTGACGTCGATGCAGCGGATGGCGACGTTCTTGCGATCGACTTTGCGGACGGGAAGATCGTGAATACAAATACCAGCGCGGGATACACTTTCCCTTCGCTTCCTGATTTTCTGGTAGATCTGCTCGATGTCGGGCTTATCGAGAATACGAAGAGGAAACTCAAGAGAACGGGATGAAAGACCCTGTCAACAACTTCGAAATCCCATCCGAATGGATAAAGTGCGCAACCATCCCTGAAGACGAACTGAGAGCAGGCGTAGCAAGTGGGAGACTCGTGCTGCTTGCTGACGGCTCGGTGTTGCGGCGCGGGTATACCACAGGAACGACTGCGGCAGCAGCGGCAAAGGCGGCTGTGCTCTCGCTCAAACGCACAATCGAGCAAATCGACCACGTTACCGTCCCGACACCGGCTGGAATCGATGTGACGCTGCCGGTCTCGGCATCAGGCGGTAGGGCATCTGCGATCAAGGACTGCGGGGATCACGGGTTCGATGTCACAGGCGGGATCGAGATAGTGGCACAAGCGCATGAATCGGGCGGTGCTGATAATGCCGATGATGGTATAATGAATCGCCAGAAGCGATTCATCGATGCCACTGCCTGCAAGGGCAGGGCATTATCGATTACGGCAGGGAGCGGCATCGGGGTTAAGAGGGGTGTGCCTGCGATCAATCCAGAGCCGATGAAGCAGATACGCACCGCAATCGCAGAAGCTGTACGCGAGATTTGCATTTCCGGCGCAGACGTTCTGATCTCGGTTCCGAGAGGCGAGGAGATTGCTCTTGAGACGCTGAACAGCAGGGTCGGAGTCATCGGAGGGATATCGATACTCGGAACAACAGGTTTTGTCGAGCCGTGGAACGAGCACCTCCTCGAGACGAAGCAGGAACTGATACAGCAGGCAGAGCGGGTGGTGCTGACCACCGGACGCATCGGCATGAGGTATTCAAATATGCTATTTCCGGATTACACGGTTGTCATGGTTGGAAACCGGATTTCGGAGGGGCTCACTGCTGCAAGGGACAAAAGCGAAGTGATCGTCTGCGGACTTCCCGGACTGGTCCTGAAATGGATCGATCCTGATGTATTGCGCGGATCAGGTAGTCTCACGACCCAGGAATTGATCGACCGAAACCCTGCTGACGCACGGATCGACCGGACGCTTGTCGCTGCAAAAGAGGATGCTCCGGGCGTGCGTATCGTCCTCTTAAATCGTGACGGCTCGATACTACGAGATTATACACCCTAAAACCGGATATCAGCTTTCCTACCCCCATCCTCGATATCGGTTGGTCTACGATCTGAATATTACCATCGACAGGGTGATCGCTAAGATAACATTGGCTACACACAGCGCCATTATCAGCAAATATAAGACAGGCGCATTCAGCGAAAAGACGTCGCGCCATCTGATCCGCGTCAGATCGCCCCAACTTGCGGCGAATATGCTTTCAGGCATCGTTTCTTCGATATTCTCCAGTTCTATGACTGCATTCACCGATATTTCGAGAATCTTTTCAGTCTGCGGGTCAAATATGCCGGATCTCGCCAGATAAATCGAAACAGACGCCATCCGCTGGATATCATTGTTCACACCCCTCAACATCTTCACGAATCTACCGAACATATCGTGCGACATGGCTTCTTTCATGTCATCGAAGACGATCACGCATCTGCCAAATTCCCCGATTGCGTTGTAGATCGAACGGAGCATGCAATCATAGTCTGCCGAGTCCGAGCAGTGGACCACGTCGTCGTTGCTGCCAGTCCCACCGCTGATCATATCGATGAACAGCATGTTATCGGTCAATTTGTAAACCTTTGAGTCGTATCTGGACTGGAGTGTTCTGACGGTATCCGGAGGGTGTTTGTAACAGACCCAGATCACGCCCTCGACAGGAGTGTTCAGGCACATCTGATAAACCGTCTCGTAGAGATCCTTCTCCTTGTGTCCATATAACAGCACGCTCCCATGAGAGAATATGTCCTCGAATGATTCCATTGTTTACCCCCTGCCTAATCATCTGTCGTTCATGTAATAAATATGTAACCCCCTACCTCCTGCACTCCCCAGGTTGACAGCCCCAAACGGGCAGAAGTTTTATATGAATCTTTGTTAATTAGCTAAAAACGGGTATTTAGCACGGCTTGAAACATGACTCCCATCCTCTTCCTCATGATCGACAGCAGCGTTCACAATCAGGACCTGTACTATACGACCCGGTTCCTTGCGCCAGATCAATTTTTATATTTGAGATCGGGAGACGAGGAGATCCTCATGGTGCCGGAGATGGAACTCGGTCGCGCCCGCAAGGAATCGCGGATCAGCGACATCCGTACGACAGCGGATTACCGCGTAATCGAGAAACTGAAACAGTACGGGCGAGACCACGCGCAATCTATGGTCGTATCAGAACTGCTGCACGACGAGGGCGTAACCGAAGTTGCGGTCCCGCATAACTTCCCGGTATTCCTTGCAGACGAATTGAGAAGTGACGGATTCAAGATCACGCCGGTCCGGAGTCCGATCAGAAAATTACGATCCGTAAAGACCAGAGAAGAGATCGAATGGATCAAAAAGTCACAGATCTGCTGCGAAGCTGCCATGCAGAGTGCAATCGATCTGATACGAAGGACAGGGATCAGAAGAGGCGTCCTGATAGACCCCGGCTCTGACCAGCCATTGGCATCCGAGCATGTCAGGACGGTGATCGAACGCACCCTGATCGACTGCGGCTGCGAATCAGAAGGGACGATCGTTGCGGGCGGGAAGGACGCAGCCGATCCGCACAACGCGGGCAGAGGCGAACTGCGGGTAGACAAGAGCATCGTGATCGATATCTTCCCCCGCCTTAAAATGGAGCGATACTACGCGGATATGACCCGCACGGTTGCGCGAGGCAGCCCATCGCAGGCACTATCCGAGATGTATGATGCCGTGCTGGATGCACAGACTGCCGCGCTTGGGGTGGTGCGGACAGGAGTGTCCGGAGAAGAGGTTCATGATGCAGCATGCGGCGTCTTTGAGGATGCCGGGTACAGGGAACTCTTCATCCACTCGACAGGGCACGGAGTCGGGCTGGATGTCCATGAGGAACCGCATATAGGCGTCGGCGGCGAGATGCTCAAAGCCGGGAATGTGATCACCATCGAGCCCGGGCTGTACGATCCTGAGATCGGTGGCATCAGGATAGAGGATCTGGTTGTGGTAACGAAATCCGGGTGCGAGAATCTTACCACGATTGGGAAGGGGTTTTTGGTCTGATTCACACTGGAATGCACCTCCCGAGCTGCAACGTGAAAACACCTCGCGGCCTACTGTTCATGTCTTCGATCACAAATCCCGCATTCCAGCACCCCCGCGCATTCTTTTGCCGGGGGTAATTGGCTGAAATGGGATGTTGTGATGCTCTGATACGGTCAAACTACAATTCCACCATATCAGCCGCCGCCTGCAGGATCATGAGAGCGTCGAGCGAAGTGACCGCCCCATCGCCGCTGACATCGGCTGCATCGTCATGTGCACCGGTGGCTGCAAGGCGAAGTGCGATTGCAGCGTCCGCAGGGGTAAGGGTGCCGTCGCCGTTGAGGTCGCCTTTCACAGATGATGGTGGGCAGAGCGGGTGATAATCAGAATTTCCGTCACCATCTATGCTGTACGACATATTTCCAAGTCCATCCCCGTCCGGATCATTGCCTTTATAGTCGCTCCAGTAGTTTCCGCCGATGAAGGATCCGCCGATTATATTTAGTCCGGGGGTTTTGGTGGTGTTCCATGTATTTACTCCATTGTCATAGGCGTTGTTTGTGTTGCTCCAGTAGTTGTTGTAGATCAGGTTGTCGCTCGAATCGTAGAGTTCGATGCCGTAGTAGTAGTAGTTGTTCGATGCGGTGTTGTTCAGAAGTGTGTTGTTGCTCGAAGACTCCAGATAGATGCCGCCGTAGTCGTTCGAGTTAGCGGTGTTGCCTGTGAGCGTGTTGTTGCTCGACTCGTACAGTTCGATGCCGTTGTAGTCATTGTTCGATGCGGTATTGTTCAGAAGTATGTTGTCGCTCGAAAACTCCAGATAGATGCCGCGCTTGTTGTTCGATGCGGTGTTATCAGAGATGTTGCAGTGATCTGCTTCGTTGAGATAAATCGCACCATTTTTTGTTGCCCCAGTCACATTGAACCCTGAGATGTTCACGTGATCATCGGTTACCTCAAAAACGTGATCGTCCGAAGCTGCGGTCACGGTCACCACATCCGCGCCCTCGCCCGCAAGCGTGAGATATGCTGTCGCAATCTCCACATTCTCGTTGTAGTCGCCGGCTTTCACACAGATTATATCACCGCTGCTCGCGTTATTCATTGCATCCTGTATCGGTACTACACTCGCGTTAAACGCGCCGCTGTCGCGCCACCAGCCAGTCTCGTTGACGCAGATGTCGTCACAGTCGCAAGAGATCGCGGCTGCCGTCGTTATGGATGCCGTAATAAGTGCTAAAATCAGTGCTGTCGTTTTAATGATCGTGTATGCTTTCATATCATGCTCGCCTCATCTTATTCTCATACTGTACCTTTCCGGTGCAGATGCCTCGCGTTATGCCAGAAGAGTGGATATACCTAAACCGCCCCCCATTATAAACTTGTCGGGAATTATTGATACGGACCTACGGACCGGAGTTTATAAGATATCGCAAAAACGAGCCGCCCGGATACGAAAGTTGTAGGGTCTAACGAAAATTTAATTCACCCTGGAACGTATCTCCCCCGAGTTGCAGCCTGAAAAGACCTCCGCGTTGTGACAATCGGACACGCGGCCAGACTACAATTCTACCATATCAGCCGCCGCCTGCAGGATCATGAGAGCATCGAGCGAGGTGACCGTCCCATCACCGCTGACATCGGCTGCGCCATCGCATGCACCGGTGGCTGCGAGGCGAAACGCGATCGTGGCGTCCGCAGGGGTGAGGTCGTCGTCGTCGTTGAGGTCGCCTTTCACAGATGCTTCAGATGGGTAAAGCGGGTGATAATCGAAATTGCCACCACCAGTGATGTTGTACGACGTATTTCCAAGTCCATCCCCATCCGGATCGGCACCCGTATAGTCGCTCCAGTAGTTTTCGCCGATGAAGGATTCGCCGATTATATTTGGTCCGGCGGTTACGGTGGTGTTCCAATGGTTGGATCCATCGTCGTAGACGTTGTCTGCGTTGTCCCAGTAGTTGTTGTAGATCAGGTTGTCGCTCGAATCGCACAGTTCGATGCCATAGTAGTAGTCGTTGTTCGATGCGGTATTGTTAAAAAGTCTGTTGTTGCCCGAAAACTTCAGATAGATACCGTCGTAGTCGTTCGAGTTAGCGGTGTTGCCTGTGAGCGTGTTGTTGCTCGAATCATATATGCCAATGCCGTCACCTTCGTTGTTCGATGCGCTATTGTTCAGAAGTATGTTGTCGCACGAAAAATACAGGCGGATGCCGTCATAGTTGCCCGATGCGGTGTTGTTCAGAAGTATGTTGTTGCTCGAATCTTCCGTGTAGATACCACCCCAGTTGCCCGATGCGGTGTTGTCAGAGATGTTGCAGTGATCTGCTCCATTGAGATAAACCCCTGCCTTGCCAATTCTGGTTGCTCCGGTCACATTGAACCCTGAGATGTTCACGTAATCGGCAGTCACCTTAAAGACGTGATCGCCCGAATCTGCCGCGGCCATAGTCACCACCTCCGCGTCCTCGCCTGCAAGCGTGAGATGCGCTGTTGCAATGGCCACAGTCTCGGTGTAGCTGCCACCCTTGACGCAGATCGTATCACCGCTGCTCGCGTTATCCACCGCTGCCTGTATCGGTGCTCCGCTCGCGTTAAACGCGCCACCATCGCGCCACCAGCCAGTCTCGTTGATGCAGATGTCGCCGCAGTCGCAAGAGATCGCGGCTGTCGTGATAAGTGCGTTAACCAAACCATATCCGTACGTGTCGTCCTTCCCTGAATCTCCTAAATCTTGTGCCGTTGATTGTAGCTGCAGCCTCACATCTTCATTGTTCACGATCCCATCGCCATTTACATCCGGCAGGTTAGATGAAATGATAAGAGCGGCTGTTCCAGCCACATGAGGAGCTGCCTGAGAAGTTCCGCTCAAATTGCCATAACCATCACCTCGGACAGTAGACATTATATTCACACCTGGAACAGCTAACTCAACCTCCGGACCTATAGGTGAAAAAGATGCTCGGCTATTATTCAGATATGTGGCTGTTACAGCTATCACAGAGTCGTACCTGGCTGGATAAGTCACATTTCCATCATCGGTATTTCCAGCCGCTGCTACCAGAAGCACACCTGCATCAGATGCATTACGACAAGCTTTTCGAAGTGATTGGGAATCCTCACTTGTACCAAAGCTCATAACGACCACATCCATATCATTCTCTACCGCCCACTCAATGCCAGCAATCACCCAGCCGACATTACCAAAGCCGGCACTATCCAATACCCTAACAGCATAGAGGCTGGCATTTGGGGCTACGCCTACCACACCAATTCCATTCCTCTCGGCAGCGATGATGCCTGCCACATGGGTGCCATGGCTATTGTAATTATCAAAGGGATTAGGATCGTTGAACACAAAATCATAACCGCCTTTATAGTTATCATTCAGGTCTTCGTGAGTATAATCTATACCGGTATCAATGACTGCCACTTTGACCCCGGTACCACCAATGCCATTGTTATGTGCTATTTCACATCCAATGTGGCTCACACCTGAGGAATTCGCGTATTCAGCGGTTGCTATCTTAAGTATTACATCGTCCTCAATATAGGCGACCCTCGGGTTCTTTCTCATAATGTCTATCGCCTGCTCTGATAAACTGGCAGACACAGCAGGGATTAAGCGATACGCATGTTTTACAACACCCCCCTCACGGTGGACCAATGCCTTTTCCGATGGAATAGGCATCTGGTGAAATCCAATAATAACATCACGGTGTGGCTCTTCTGAGTAAGCTGTCCCACTTAATAATATGATAATAATTGTTAAAAATGCCATTATAAGCGCCAAAAAGTATTTTTTCATATATTTCCACCATACTAAAAAAAGTAAAGATAGGGATTTGATAACAAATCCCTATTCGATGTTCTTTGGCTTCTCAGGCGGTTTGTTCGGGTTATCAGATCCCTGATCCAGCTATCGTGGCAGAGTCAGAATCATGCAGAGTCGTAACGGTTACTATACCTCCAACCGCTGCTGCAGTATATTCAACCACGATCCGGGCATCGCTCCAAGAGACAATACTGGCTTCAAGGGCATTGCCTTCGCAAACGACGGTAACACCGAGCGACCCATACGGTTCTTCAAATTCCTCGCCGAACCCTGAACCACGGATGGTCACAATGCTCCGCCTAATCGTGGATGAATCGATTGTTACCTGAGGCACAACCACTATTGGCACCAATCTGCTCGCCATGTCACCCTTGACCACACGCAGTTCGTAACATCCAATATCCAGTGATGGGATGGTCACTACTATCTCCGAGGCGGTTATGGAATCAGGTGCCAGTGTTATATTTTCTGCACCAATATAAATAACCACATTGGAAGTATAGTCAGTACCATTCACAGTATTCTCGAAGTTAGCACCGGTAATGGTCGTCACTATTTCCTCACCAGCCACCAATTTGCTAGGACTTACATTGCCGACACCTGGGATTATCGGTCCTGTCAGTGGTGCACCGACATCGCTGTATGCCACATACCATGCATGACAGCCCACGCAGTCCCAATTATCACCTATATGCCCATATCCAAGACTGCCTTTGGTAGTATCGTATTCGAACTGGATATTGTGCAGCGATTTGACACCATGACAATCTTCACACTTTCTGATGCTGAGCCCCGTAGCCGCACCATTGGGAGTGACGTTGTGACACATCAGGCAGTCTTTGCTCAGATTGCCAAGATTGTGGTGCGTTTCAGGGTTACTATAAATCGGTGGTTCCGCTGTGATGTCGGGTTCATGGCATGCCTCACAACCACCCCATTTCTTGCCGGTTGCATCGTCCCTCGCGGTATAGCTGGTATCCGGGGTTACCAATGACATATCATAGGTTGGGATATAATGCCCATCATTATAGTCGTCAATATAGCTACCGTGGCAGTGACTACACTCCCTAGCTATAGCTGCTGGTGTGTCGTGGTGTGGTGATGAAAGATGGCACACCACGCAGTCCCTGATCGGAG
>JAUVWP010000062.1 GCA_030604085.1 Methanosarcinales archaeon
AACCCGTAGAGGATGTGCTTCAGAAGCCGGATGAGGGAAATCTTCAAGTCCGGTTCTGTGAGGGGCTCATAGCAACATCGGGGCTATTACCACAAACAAGAGGTGCGCTATGAGTCCTACTTGACATGCTATTCGATATTGCAGTCGTGTTCAAGGATGTCCAATCCGTCTGAGTTATTTTGTGGCAGCCCCCACCAGTATACCGGCGCGAGTGCGGTCCGGAATCCCCGCTAAAACCCGTGCACAATATACGGTCCAAAGATCATGAAGACGAACGAAACAAGGATCAGTACTGCAAATGTTACTGCGATGGTCTTTGACAACTGCTCTGCCTTGTGATCGCTTATCACCCGCCCGAATAGCGAGTGGATGACATCCTTGAATACATGCCCCCCATCCATCGGCAACGCTGGCAGGCAGTTAAACAGTCCGGCATAGAAGTTAATCCAGCCGATCCAGAGCAGCGCACTCGCGATCCAGAAGACGAGGGCGCCGTAACCTGCAGCCCATCCGACAGGCTCATAGAACTGCATGGAGTTGTCAAATCCGCCAAATCTGCCGCCCTCAAATTCTATCAGCGGCATCGCAAGGATGAAGAGCCAGCCCTCGATCCGGTTCATGAAACCCGGGATGTTTTTAAAGACATGCAGTCTCGCAGATGCCGGATATTCCCCGATGGTCATTCCAGCGAATTCGATCCTTGTGGTGGAGATCACGCCCACGTATCCGCAACTGCGGTCTGGCGAGGAGCCGAGTTCTACCATGGTTGAGTTATTCCCTACAAAGAAGACCTCGACCGTCTGGCCCGGTACGGTCGTATTCAGAAACGAAATGAACTTGGTGGTGTTGTCGATTCCGGTATCGTTGATCCGTATGATGGTCATACCTTGCGCGAGATTCGCCCGCGCTGCAGCGGAATCTGGCATGACCTGCTCGATCGTGACACCGCTTTGCAGGATGGCGTCCTCCCCTGCAAGCGTGAAGATCTCGCGTTTGTCCTGCTCCTTCGTATGTATCGTCATTGGCATATCCCCTCTGGTAGCCATGGTGATATAGAAGTCATGTGCGGTCTTTATTGTAACATTGTCCACCTGTGTGATAGCCATACCATCTTTTATGCCGGTTTGCGCTGCAACCGAGTTTTCATCGACCGATGCGACCACAACATCGCTGACCGGAGCAATCCCTCCGAGGACGGGACCGAAGAAGAGCGAAAATGCGATCAATGCGACTACAAAGTTTGCCATGACGCCTGCTGCAAGTATCCTCATCCGCGCTCTTCTGGATACGCCATTCTCTGCTTTATCATCCCCTTCCGGCTCCACCGCACTCCCGCTCCCGCTTCCGTGCCAAATTCCACCCTCTGTCTCGACGGGATGCCTGACAGCGTAATCATAGCCAACCCCTATGTTGGTGTTGGTGCCTGTGCCCCGGACTTCTGCAGGGTCTAGCTCCTTCTTCTTCCCGAACAACTCTTCTTCGTCCGGCTCTGCAAACCCCCCGATCGGGACGATCCCGAGCAGCAGCGCGCCCATCGATTTGACGCCGACGCCCTCGCTCCTGCAGAGAACCGCGTGTGCAAGTTCGTGCACAACCAGCGTGACCATAAGCCCGATCGCACCCCAGACAAGCGGGATGTAGTCGTTCAGACCCGGGATCAAAAAGATGTTCTGCGGGGCATTATATTTATCAGGCACGGGCATCGCGTTCTCATACAATGCCTGGAGCATCACATAGTCGGTCAGGATCACTATCGTGAACATGATAAACATCCCCACAAGCATCATCGGTATCCCGACGTTTCCGAAGAATCGCCAGAACCTGCGCGGGGATGCCAGCACCGTGAGCAGCTTCTGCCCGCGCTTGGTGCGAACCATCAATATGGGTCCGAATGCCGACATGTTGTACCGCTCAAGAATTCCCTGTTTACTTAGAAAGGCGAAGACGATCCAACATATGATTAAAATGATGAGTGCAATATTTAAATAGTTCACATTACCATTTTGTTGCCGATGCGGTATTAATACTTTGTATCGTTCCCACCTATTTTTTGGTGGCTACTATGTTTATGCACACAGACGACAACAACAAAAACAGAGCATGTACCCACTCTACAAACGCCCATGGTTCAGCGTCTATCTGGACGCAGACGGCAGCATGACCATGAGCGGCATCCTTGCGCCCGCGATAAAGCCATTCACGTCCGATCTTCTCGATATCTTCGAGAGCGCAAAGCCGGTCGGCGCAGAGGGGGGCGAACTGATCTTCTCGACGTGGGTGCCGCCGATACCCGGGAAAGCGTTTGATCGGCTTGTGAAAAGCCAGTTAAATGCCAGATTCGGAAAAAATATCCCGGATCAGGTCACGATATCGATCACAGAGGAGTGCCCGAACAGATGCATCCATTGCGCACTTCCTGATACCGAAAACAAGGCATCACTGCCGCCAGAGGTGGTGAAGGACGTGATCGATCAGGTGATCGGCATGGGCACCACATTGATCATATTCGACGGCGGCGAGCCCATGGTGTACCCTGAACTTGCGGAGGTGGTCAGGCATGTCGATCCTGATAAGGCGATTGCGACCGTGTTTACGTCCGGAACAGGGCTTACAATGGAGCTGGCAGAATCGCTAAAGAATGCCGGACTCTTTGCGGTCAATGTGAGCATCGATAGCCCGCATCCGGAGGAGCATGACCGGATGAGGGGGCGAAGCGGGGTATTTGATGAGGCGCTCGCTGCGATCAAAAACTCGCTTGCAGCAGGCATGTTTGTCGATATCTATGTCGTGCTATCTCCGATGAACATCCATGACCTGAAGGAATTTTATTCGCTCGCTGTGGAAACGGGCGTGCACGAACTCTCGTTCTATGAGATCGTGCCGACCGGGAGGTGGATCGATCACGAAAGCGAGGTTCTGAGTGATGCGGATCGTGAAACCCTTGATTCGTTTGTCAGGTGGGCAGCATATGATGGAAGGGTGCGGGTATTCTCGATACCGCACGCGATGAAGACAACGGGCTGCTTTGCCGGGAAAAGATGGCTTCACATAACGCCGCAGGGAGATGTGCTGCCCTGCGCATGTATCCCGATTCCTTACGGGAATATTCGGGAGGAAAGCATCGATGCGATCTGGAAACGGATCAGGAAGGATTCCGCATACAACGCGAGATCGTGCCTGATGCGAAACCCTGAGTTCAGGAGGCGGCTATGACTGCAAAGAACATAATCCCGCTCTCGACTGTGGACTGGTACGGACGCGCCGCGACCGTGGTTTTCCTGATGGGCTGCCCGTACAGATGCCCGTACTGCCAGAACCACGCGCTCCTCGAGATGGGACAACTCAGCTCCGAACCGGCAGATATCGAAGAGATCGAGTCAGAGATCAAGAAAAACTCCTTATTCATAAGCGCTGTCGTCTTTACCGGAGGTGAGTCGTTCCACCAGTTAGGTGCACTCTTGCACCTCGCGGAATTCACACATAAGCAGGGTCTGCTCGTAGGTGTTGAGACGAACGGGTACTACACCGACAGGATTAGGCAGATGATCGATGCGCATCTCGTCGATCTGATCTGCATGGATGTGAAGGCGCCGCTTACGCGTGATGCGTATCTCAGAATCTGCGGCATCGATGCCGCCAAACATGTCTCGGATTCACTTGGACTGTGTGGACTGTGCAGGGAGAACAAGATTGATTTTGAGGCAAGAACGACGGTATTTCCTGATTTTATCGGATCGCCGCAGGAGATACGTTTGATTTCCGAATCTATACGGGAGATTGCAGGAGATGTGCGGTACATCATCCAGCAGGGCATCCCGGAACACGCATGGAAGGATATGCCTGAGAGGGTATACACCCGGGATGAACTGATCTCGCTTGCAAAGATCGCAAGACAGTTTTTATCGGACGTCAGGATCAGAACAAAGGAATCTGGCGAGGAATGCGTATGACGACTGTTGAAAGCATCATCAACGTTATAACATACTTCAGTTTCTATTTATATTATGTCCATCGAGCCTCGCTCATCGCCTTATTCCTGCTGCTGCTGGGTTTCTATATTTTGTACAGAATATGCACAAAGGATCTCAGATCGATCCCATACGCGGTCAGCACGATTCCAGGTAAACTGCTTGTATGGGATCGAAAGAGCAATGTCCGTTCAAGGATGCATCAGTACAGGGAACTTGCCATGCGATCGCGAATCTACAAGATGCTTGTTCCACTTATCGTTGCGGTGGCGATCGCGTATATCCTGCTTGCACACCTGTTCTTTCCCGCGGTTGTCACGTCAGGAAGTATGGAACCGGCACTCGAGAAATACGACGTCGTTCTTACGCAGAGACTGTATCTGACGCCGGAGGTTGGGGATATCATCGTCTTCGATGTCGAAGAATCCCGGATCCCTGTGGTTCACAGGATCGTCTCGGTATCTGATGGTGGAATCAGGACAAAAGGTGATGCAAGGACGTTTCAGGACGGTTGGGTGCTTAAGGAGGGTCAGATTAATGGCGAACTGATCACGTATAATAGGGAGCCGATCGTGATCAAGAATGTCGGCAGATACATCCTGTTTGACCCGTCCGAAGAAGTCGTCATCACAAGCAAATACGGCTCTGAATTCTACCGCACAGCCCAGATCATCAAATACATAAAGAATATGGGGCTTACGATCGCAATAATATGTATCTGCCTGTATATTTACTTTGTGGTAACTGAGCGGCGCTAATCTCAGTCAGGAGGCGTGACATCCACAGACCTGCGCCAGTAATACTCAAATAGCTCAGTTCCCCACTCGATCGCAGCAGGGTCCTCGCTGACGAGATCGGTATTGTAGTCGTACGTACCATCAGGTCTGAAAAAGCCGAGTGATAGGATATTCTCGGTTATCGTGAACGCAACCCCCACATTCTCCTCGATCACCCTCAGACTGAAGTTTGACATATCACCGACATGCTGCAGCACTTCCGAATGTCTTTCGCGCATCAGTGCCAGTACGGGAGAGGTTACTACAAGACGTACCACTGCCTTATGCTCGATGAACATTTTGAATATATCTGGAAAGTCCGGATGCAGGAACGGTGAAACCCCATTTATAACATTGCACCCTTCAAGCAGTTTTATAAAATGCCTGTGTATGGCAAGAAGATCTGCTGGCGTATCTTCTACGATGTGAGATCTGACGAGAGAACCGATATTCCTAAAAAACAACTCCGGAATCGTGCATGATCCATGATTCTTCCAGAATTTCTCCTGTGTTTTGAACATGTGGAGTGTTTCAATGAAATCGATCAACTTGGCGGAGATGAGTTTTCCAAACGGCGTCACGCAATAGTACCTATCCTCTTGATATATTAGATCCTTTGACTTTAACTCTGCAATCACCGGCAGGATGGTGGACGTCCGATAACCAAACTCACCCCGCAATTGATCCACAGTCATTTTTTCCCTGTTCAGACTGATCAACAGTTTGACGCGCACGCCCGACGTTATGAAAAACTTCAATTCTTCCTTGACTCCATCGTACGAGTCGATTTCTGGAATCATACAACAAAAATGTACAGCGTATTTATTAAGTGTTTCGACATGGGACTAAGTCAGATAAACGCCAAATACGAGTCGATGCCAGAGTATATCCAGACCCCGACACTCATGATGATCCATTCCCCATCCACCAGAACATCCCATAACATCTTTCTATGATCGTTTTTATTACAGAAGTAGAGGATGTATAGATACCCGTAGATCATGCTGACGGTCAAGATTACGCAATATTTACTGAATATTTCTGAAAATAATACCAGCCATACCACAAGCAATGACTGGAGGATTAATAACACTTGTCTTGTTCTTTTTATACCGATAACTACCGGAATCGTCTTTACATCATTCAGTGTGTCGCCCTCCACATCCCTGACATCGAACAGAGCGGTATTGATAAACATTTTTATAAAGAAGAAAGGAAAAATGAACCCCAGTTTAATAAAATTTCCAGATAGATAAAGCATAGGTAGAAACGCTGCGCAGACTGCCCAACTGGAAGCGACGACAAGACTCTTTACAAGGAAAATGTCTTTTAATCTGGGAATTCCAACCGCTGAAAAGATGTTTTTGCTGTATGCGATCCCAGTAATGATCGGAAAAAGCAGGATGAGTGCTGCGAATGGGCTTTCAATCCATCCGAGAACCAATGCCGCGATGTATGAAACAATAGCAACAGCCAGCAGAAATCGTTCATTGCCCTCTACAAAGATGGATCGCTCTGGTGCATTTATCGCATCTTCTTCCTGATCTGTCAATCGGTTGAGACTGTACACGCTGTACACCACAAGGAACATAGCGCATAACAGGATTGGTTTCAGTGCTACCCCAAAGAGGAGGAATGAAAGATACAACATAAGAACACTGCTGATCGATAAAAAGAGCGAACTCACCATCAATAACGATACGAGGTCACCGATTCTTAGAAGATATGCTCTTCTGCTCTTGCTGATGATAACGGTCTCCACTAATTTCACCCCACAGTTGATCGGCTTTGACCATACTTATATTGTTCTTTAGTGGATTATCTCATATTCATTGATCACAACCGGTATAACCTTCCAGCCCATACCACCTTGAGAGCGATATCCTCCGGATTCCCGTCCGCATCCACCCTCTTCTCAATAACTGGAATCTTCACGCCTGCAAGCATCTTCCTTGTGAGTGAAAGATCGCCGCCAGCGATGATCATCTCGACCGGATCATCCATCATCGACAGGAGTTTTTCCTGCACTTTCTTTATGTGATAAAAAACATCCTGATCCCGACCGCGCTCGAATCTCCGCTGGCTCCACCCGCCCTTGGTATGCTTTGCCTGAACTCCGGTGCGCACGATCTCGGCGCAGACCTCAGATCCTTCGCCGTCGCCCCGGTCTCCGCCCCTGCCGCCACCACGGACAATTCCGACGACGGTGCGCCCCGCATGTGCATACAGGGTGCAGACAGTTGAGTCATACTCAAGCATCCCCTTAAGCGGAGTCAAATCAAACGCGTCAGCAGTTACCCAGTCCGATCTCTCGATCACAAAAGGGGGTACGACTGCTACCGAAATGCAATGATCCTCGTCATAGAACAGCACTTTACCAGTGTACGATTTGATCTGATCGAAGAGATGTATGCAATCCGCATCGATCGTGTCCCCAAACTCGAAATCTGATGTTCTTGCGTTCGTGTTGAGGTAGATCGAGTGAAGGGTTCCGGACTTCGACCGCATCGAACCCAACCCAAACGCAATATTCTCCAGACCGCTTCTGTTTAACGGGTACGTGCCACTAAACGTTATATTTTTGGATGATTCTTCCCTGAGTACTGTAAGTTCGTTTTCGAGCGTTGTTATTCTCTGATGAGCGCGATTCAGTACTTCTTCGACTTCCTGTTTCCTTGCGATTGCGGTTTTTGTTTTCTCCCCCCTCTTATCCACCCTCGCCTTTAATTTCTGGTTTTCTGCACGCAGTCCCCGGATCTGCTGCTCCAGTTCACTGATCCGGGCTTTATATTTTTTATTTCCGAATAAGTCGAAGGATTGTGCCATCATTGGTCTATTAATATTTGGTAGCATATAACGTATATGTTGTGTGATTTGGGAGCCAGAACCCGGCATCCAGTGTAGGGTATGCCAGACGACTGACTATGGATACTAAATAAAATCTATATAGTTATTGGGAAAAACGGCATATATGTTGGCTGCACACCTCATCGCGGTGATATGCCAATGAGTAAACGACCAGCACTGGAAAGATTTTCATCATACTTGGTTGCGGCGACGCTTCTGATCGCAGTGATCGCTGCATCGCTGCTCGGATCGGGTTGCATCGGAGGCGGCGATGACGGCGCTCAACAATCGATGAAACTGCAGATCGCAGGGTCGACGACGGTTCTCCCGATCGCAGAGGAGTGTGCCCGCATATTTATGGAGGGGCATCCGGGTGACCGGGTCTTTGTCTCTGGCGGCGGCTCCTCGCACGGCGTGAAGGCTGTCGCAGACGGTACGATGGGCATCGGCACCGCATCCCGTGATCTCACGGATTCTGAGACGGATGCACACCCTGACATTGTGCCGCACGCTATCGCAAGGGACGGGATTGCGATCGTGGTGCATCCGGAAAATCCGGTCGATAGCCTCACGATGGAGCAACTTCAGGGCATCTACACCGGCAAGATCACCGACTGGAAGGATGTCAGTGGTGGAGATTCAGAGATTGCAGAGGTCTCAAGCGGGGGTATCCTAAGAGACATAGTCAAATTTTTCAACTGCGGTGAAGACTCCGGTATCATGGTGGTCTCCAGAGAGGAGGGGTCCGGAACAAGGGGTTACTTTGAGAATGCAGTCATAAAATCCACCGGAAAAGAGATTACAGACCGTGCGATCATTCAGGACTCGAATGGCAAGATACGGACGACTGTTGCCGGTGATAAGCACAGCATCGGTTTTCTCTCACTCGGGTATGCCAGTTCTGATGTCAAGACCGTGGCGCTCGACGGTGTTGCGCCCAGCACCGAGAACATTCGAAGCGGCGAGTACGCGATCTCACGGACGCTTCTGATGATCACGAAAGGCGAGCCGGACGAGGACGAGCAGGCGTTTCTTGATTTCGTGCTTTCGGAAGATGGGCAGAAGATCGTTTCAGATGTGCACTACATACCGGTGGGGTAATCTACCCCCTTTTATCTCCCTACGCCTGCAGAACCATCCTGCACTGAAATTGTGGAGCATTAGCGTGTAAGTGGGCAGGTAACAGGAACCCGGTAATATATGGCGCAGTCGCTAGCGAGCCGGATCGACCGTCCCGTCAAACACCCGCACAGCCGTTCCCTCCACGAAAGCCCAAATCTTTAAAAGAAACGCCATCCATTCTTACGTAGGAGGGGAAAATGCCCATCTATACCAGTTGCATAAAACCACACAGTATTAACACTGCATTGTTCACCAACCGGGAGGGCGAATACCGTCATACCAAAGAGATTTTGAAGAGCATCATACTTGCCTATGACGATGAAGAAAGAAGGCTGCTCATTCATGGTGATCGTGGAACAGGAAAATCTATGCTTCTAAGGAAGGCTTTATCCCATTTAGAACAGGAGATTGATTTTATTCCGGTCATCGTGGATGGTAAGAACAGCGAGAACGCAGAGGAGTTGTTGCGAGACATCTGTGAGGGACTCGCTTCGCAATTGAGGGACGAATATGCAGAAGATGAGAAAGCTCTCTGCGAGATAAGCTATCTTGACGAGATGTCTCGAGTGAATACCGTAACCAGAGGCTGGGCAAGAAGCAGAGCCGAGGAAATTGAAGCTACTGCCGGAGCAGAGATCGGCATACTCAATTTCTTCAAATTGAATTTGGGGGTCGGAGGCAGAGAGACTGGAGTGGAGGAGTCGACCAGGGCAGTTGAGACAGAGATCAATCCCGGATTTTTGAGGCGATTAATCAATCAGGTCATTGGAATCGTGTCTTCTGACCGGGGCAAGGAGGTTGTCATCGCAATAGACAATCTTGACCAGATCCATGATAAGGATCAGATCGCTGAGTTTGTTCGTGAGATCTTTAAACACCGGGGATCGCCGATAATTGCTACACTCAGAAGCGAAGCTATAACTCTCGAATTTCGCCGCAGTTTTCCTAATCCAATTGTAATCGGGGGTTTGTCCGGGCAGTCACTCATGGATATTTTAGCTAAACGGATAGAGAAATGCTCTGCTGAAAGGGACATCTTGGAACAGAAATTACCCCCCATCGCTGATAAACTGAAGACGATAACAGATAACCCCCTTTCTTTCCTCACATGGATCGACTTTCTCTGCACCAACAGCGAGCTAAATCCGGAAAACCTGATGAACGACCTTGAAAGCTTTGTATTGAATTCTTATGGCTTTGATCCCGAAGAAGCAGCTCTCATCAGCAAATTCTTCTTGAATAAAGGCAATCCATTCTTGAAAATAGGCGAGATCGTCGATCAAACAGAAATTTCAGAAGGAGCTTGTGATACGATGATCGAAAGAGGTATTCTTGTCCCTAAAGACCTCTATACCAATACGCCGCAGAATAAGTACCGGCTTTCGCCAGATCTCGCTTTTTTCAAACTTGGTCTATAAGAAAGGTCACTGGCAATGAAAGTATTCCAAACACCACTCTTGAGAAATTTTCAGATAAACCCTGCTTTATTAGAGAAGCCCCGGACGTTGCCTTTCGATATGCCCGCGGATAAGAAGGAGAAGATACTAAGCCTCCTGCTATGGGGCATGAACGCTCACCATCCCGACTTCTTAGCTCTGGATCATAAAGAAATCGAGAGTGCATCCGGAAATCGACACGTAGAGCAAATAAAGGGGATTAAAGTGGATAAGAGCACTCTTCTATCGGTTTCAGTCAGAAGTGATGCGGAACTGAGAAGCGCATTGAAAGCCGGACGGCGGATTCCATCGCTGATGCTGGTGATAGATATTCTGGATCCAGAAGTACCAGCATCGCGGAGATGGCTTTTCCAATTGAAGAATGCGGCGGTGGACGCCATCAGAAAGACCATCTACGAAGACAAATGGATCGATGAGACACTTCTGGATGGGGGTGCTTTTGACTTTGCTCTCAAGAACTTCGAAGACCCGATCGACACGGTTGAATTTCTGGATCTGGTAATTTCAGCCAGATCAGAGGATAAGGAGATGGTGGAGGCTATTGATGAGGCGTTTATTGCGATGGTTAGCGATAAGATGTCGATATTGAAAGCCAATCAAGTCAAAACCCTCTTATCGATAGTTGTTATAGACAGCGTTCCTGATATCCGGAGACTGACCACACTTCCCGAAGAAGCGATCGGCAAAGCGATCGATGACTTGCAGACCCAGGGTCTGGTTCATCGTCGTGGTGAGACGCCCGTTCTACCGCTTTATCTGAAGAATCTTAAGAAGCCGGGCTTACTCATTGGCGTGATGGAGCGGATGGCTAGCAAAATGGAAAGAGAAAGATTTGACGAGATAGAGGAATTTTATTTCAGGATACTAAAGGAGATCAAACCAAAAGAAGAGATGATCGAGCGACCTGTGATGAGAGCAGAAACGATGCGGACAATCAGTTATCCATTTCCGGAGATGGAGGAGCTGGACACGCTGGTCATTTCACTTAAGGCGCCATTTATGGGGGATGTAGCAAAGGAGATCGAAAATTTTGATAGACTGATTGAGATAGTGGACGAAGTGCTGTTTAAAACCATCGACGATCAGATTCGCGGCATTGCGCTCTCTGTGCGGGCACTGGCGTATATAAAGAAAGGCTGTTTGGAAGAGTCGAGGCGAGACATTGATGGGGCTTATAAATCCAATCCCGAGGTTTTAAATCTTTTAGTACCGTTTTATCTCAGTTATGGTAACCTCTACCGGGAACGGGCAAAGTATAAGGAATCAGTGGAATGTTATGATCGCGCTCTGAAATTGGCAGAGGAATCTGGAGATAAATTGGGGGTTGCTCGGGCATTGATCGGCGTTGCAGAGGTTCGTCTGGAACAGGCTAAGTATGTGGAAGCTGAGGAATTGGGTAGAGAAGGGCTGAAGATTGCCGAGGGGTTTGGGGAATCCGGCAAAAGTGTCGTTGCCCGGGCTCTCGATCTGCTGGGTAATATCCAGCATGCGAGGGGGGATGCCAGACAGGCGATTGAGTACTACGAGCAGGCTCTATCGATTGATACTGAGGTGTGTGGCGAAAGGCATCCCAATGTGGCAACACGACTCAACAACATCGGCGGGGCATGGGGTCGCCTTGGCGATCCAAGAAAAGCGATCGAGTACTATGAGCAGGC
>JAUVWP010000111.1 GCA_030604085.1 Methanosarcinales archaeon
TCGTATCAGAACTGCCTGCGCTTGCGAAGGGACATGCGATCGTATCAGGCGTTGGTATCAACACGCCGACGATCGTTCGGATCAGGCAGAGGTATGGACGTGACAGGAGCGCGAGCAAGGATGCACCGTCGATCTGGGTGCGGGAATCTCATGCAGGGCGTGCGGGGCAGGGATCAGGCGCAATTCCGGCGGATCCTGAGATGGATATCGGAGTATAAGGTATAAGCAAAGCGTGCCGCCCCACGACTTTTATTTATAGATACGCGGCAGAAGACCCCACTACTTGTAGCGGGGATGAATGCCGCCGAGTGGTTGGTTTTAGTCATGTTCTACTCTCTCAATATATCTCTTAATAACTTCGCTGCTCACTTCTCCCGCGGTCCCGACATAGTAACTCCGTGACCATATCCTTCCTTTACGGAATCTCTGGCGTAGCTTTGGGAAAACCCTGAAGAGAGATAACCCACTGGTTCCTTTTAGATATTTCACCACATCAGATAAGCGGATGATGGGGGAAATTCCTTCGATGAATAGGTGGATGTGGTCTGGTCTAACTTCAATTGCTACTAACGTCCATCCCTTCTTTTCTACTTGTTTCCTAAAGAATTGTTCAAGGTATTCGGCTATATCTCCTGTAAAAACCTTGCGTCGGTATATAGGGCAAAAAACGATATGATAGTTAGTGTGAAATACTGAACTTCTGGTTGTTTTGGCTTCCATAGACTATATATACCACTTCAACCAATATAAGTATTGTGCTAAGACGTACTTTCAAATATCGGCTATATCCAACAGAAGATCAAGTACAACTAGTAGCATACTGCCTGACTACTTGTAGGTATCTCTACAATGAGATGCTCGAAGACCGTAAAAATGCCTATGACCGTTGTGGTATTGGATTAAACTATAACGGGCAGGTAGGGCAGTTAAAATACTTAAATCTTGGCGTATATTCACAGGTTGCGCAGGATGTCCTTCGCAGACTCGATAAGGCATTCCAGAACTTCTTTAGACGCGTGAAAAATGGGGATAAGAAGGCAGGATACCCCCGATTTCAGGGTAAGAATCGGTATGATAGCTTCACATACCCCCAAACAGGTTTTAAGATCAAAGATGGTAAACTCCATCTCTCGATGATCGGAGCGATAAGAATCTTCCAGCATCGGGAAATCGTTGGGAAGATCAAAACCTGCACGATCAAGCGCGACGGCGATCAGTGGTACGCATCCTTCAGCGTAGAACTGCCAGACCCGGAGCCGAAGGAGATTAAGACTTCTGTGGGTGTGGATGTTGGAATAACCACACTTGCGACACTATCAGACGGTACAGAGATCGAGAATCCTAAAACATTGGATAAGTACGACTCAAAGTTAAGGAAAGCGCAGAGAGACCTATCCCGGAAAAAGAAAGGATCGAGTAACCGGAATAAGCAGAGGTCGAAGGTTGTGCGGATACACCGGAAGATCAGGAATATCCGCAAAGATCATCTGCACAAAGCGAGCCGGATACTTACAGACACATACGACAGAATCATATTTGAGGACTTGCAGATCAAAAACATGGTCAAGAACCATCATCTTGCAAGATCAATCCATGATGCATCTTGGGGAATATTAATCAGTCTAACGACCTACAAAGCAGAATACGCTGGTGGAGTCGTAGAACTGGTTAATCCGAGAAATACATCAAAACAATGCTCGATTTGTGGTAATATCCAGTCGATGCCACTCTCGCAGAGGACATACCGATGTCCCGACTGTGGGGCGGTCATGGATCGGGATCGTAATGCCGCAATCAACATCAAAAACCGATATGTACCCGCGGACTGCGGGGAATTAACGCCTGTGGAGATGGTTGCATGAGCAACCGCTATGAATCAGGAAGCCCCGTTACTTGTAGCGGGGAGGAAGTCACTCTTGCAACAGTTCTATTATCAAGATTCTCGTATGCTTTTGCGACATTTCTATGTGAAGTATTTTATACATCCTTCCTCACTGCGTCCCATGAACTGAACTCTTCTTCTCCCTTATCTTTCCAAGCTTCAGCAGCCTCTTTGATATTTTTCATAGCGTTTCCATCGCTCAAGATCTCTTGCGTAGCCTCCCACTCTTCTTTTTCTGTAAGGTATTCGACGAAATCGAGTGCCGATTTTAATTTGCTCTCAGATAACATTCCTATCTTTGTTATCACCTTCTCCCTGCATTCGATTATGCTGCTCATATTATCCCCCAAATGTCGGCAGTTTATTTACGGCTTTCTTTTCACCGATCCTCTTCCCCCTCACAACCGCCTCGCTCACACATCACCCCCGGATCACATCCACGATCTCGTGCTTCTCCACATCCACAAGCCCGAGATCCGTGATCTTCAGCCGCGGTATCACTGGAAGCGCAAGGAACGACTGCGTCATGAACGGAGACGGCAGCACGCACCCCATCTCTTCCATCACAGCGTGGAGGCACCTCAGTTTCGCATCCACCGATTCGATGCTTCCTGTCGAGAGTAATCCTGCAAACGGCAGCGGAAGGCGCCCTACAATCTCACCGTCATAAGCGACCACGATCCCGCCATGCAGCCGCCGGATCTCATTGACGCAGAGCGCCATATCATCGAAGTTTGCGCCGGTCACGATCACGTTATGCGAGTCATGAGCGATCGTCTGGGCAAATGCGCCCCCTTCGAAGCCGAAACCGGACACAAACCCGCGTCCGATGCTTCCGCGCTTCCCATACCGCTCGATCACCGCTATCGAGAGAATGTCCCTCTCAACATCGGGCTTGAGAATACCGTCTTCGGGATTGAGGGTCTCGACTCGCCAGTCTGTGAATATCGCATCAGGGATCGCGACGATGATATTTGCATCCACGTCCGTGTCTGTGTCCATGTCCGTGCCGCTCTCGATCCAGAGATCTTCAGCACGGATTGCGCCGAGTTTCACCGTATCGAATACCTCTGCCTGATACACTGGCTTCGGAGCAGCATCAGCAGACGAGGATCCGCTTACAAAGACCCTATCGATCACGAACCCCTCGAGATCGCTCAGCACCACGAGGTCCGCCTTCCGCCCGATGCTGACCGATCCGACCAGATGGTCGATCCGGTAATGCCTTGCAACGTTGATCGTGTAGATCGATATCGCATCGATCGGAGGGATGCCAAGATCGATCGCGGTTCTCACAAGCACATCCATATATCCCCGGATCAGGTCCCCCGGGTGCCGATCATCTGTTACAAAGAAGAAATTGCCGAGATCGATCCCGTCATCAATGAGCCGCGGTATGAACTCGTGGAGGCACTTCGCAGCAGAACCTTCCCGCAGCATCACAGCCATCCCCATCCGGGCTTTCTCGATCGCTTCCTCATACGTCAGGGACTCGTGATCGCTCGATATGCCGGCACAGAGGTATCCCGCGAGATCGCTTCCAGCCATGCCGGGACAGTGCCCATCCACCCTCTTCCCGAGAATCAGCGCCTCCTCGATCATATCAAGTTTTTCAGGATCCGCATCGAGCACGCCTGGAAAATCCATCACCTCGCCAAGCCCGATCACGTGATCGTTGTACAGCAGACTCGTTACAGTGGGAGCGTCCATTACTGCTCCTGATGTCTCGAGGTCTGAGGATGGGACGCAGGAGGGAACCATGACAAAAACACTGGACGGCAGATCATCAATCTCGGATAGAACAAGTTCTACGCCCCCTTTACCAAGAACATTTCCGATCTCGTGTGGATCGATGACCAGTCCGGTCGTGCCGTGCCTGATCGCTGCCATCGCAAAATGGGCGAGTGTTAACATGCTGGACTCGAAATGGACATGCTTATCGATCAAGCCCGGAGAGACGAACTTTCCGGTTATATCGATCGTATTCGTGCCATCTCCGATTTTGTCTGAGATGTCGCCGATGCCGACGATGATTCCATCTTTTGCTGCGACATCTCCTTTAAGGATCTCTTTCGTGTTGACATTGACAATCTTACCACCGGTCAGCGCAAGATCTGCCTTGATATCCCCTTTTCCAGCGAAGATTAGTTCCTGTAAGCTCATGATTCCATACGCCCCCTGAGATGTTAAAGCATTTTCGGAAATCCCCAAAACCACCCTCATCACGTCTTTCAAGGATTTTCCACGCTATAACCTTTTCATCCCATCATTACAGGAAGCTGTGGGTACATGGTCAATATCATGTGGATAAAATCAGTGGAATCAGTGTTAATCTGTGGCTAAAACCCCTTATCAGCCACTGATTTACACAGATTACACAGATTAAGGGTTATCTGTTTGCCACACTTATTGAGCATATTCAGCTGTGGGACGACTGCAAGAACAGGGTTGCAGACGGGTGCTTTAAAAGCCATAAAGAAGAGATTACTATTATAAACAGATTCAAACGATTCAAGAATCGACTAATAGGAATCCCATGAGACTAACCATCGATGAATACTTCATGAACATCGCAGAGGTCGTTGCGACCAGATCGACCTGCCTGCGAAACAACGTAGGCGCAGTGATCGTGAGAGATAAGCGCATTATATCCACAGGCTACAACGGCGCACCCAGAAACCTTGAGCACTGCCTTGATATCGGGTGCATCAGGGATCAGGAGAATATCGAATCGGGAACGATGCACGAGATCTGCCGAGCAGTCCATGCAGAGCAGAACGCAATCATTCAGGCTGCGCTGCACGGCGTGAGCACAAAGGGCACAACGATCTACTGCACGCACCAGCCATGCATACTCTGCGCGAAGATGATCATCAATGCACACATTGTTCGTGTGGTGTTCAGGGATGCGTACCCCGATACTATGGCGATCGAGTTCTTTGCAGAGGCTGGGGTCGAGGTTGTGAGGATGGGAGAGAGCGAATCTCCTGCCCCTGCCGGATCAGGATGAATACATATCGAATCGCTCTCGCGCCGGTGCGAAGCATAAATACAGGTTCGATGTGATATACTGCCATGCACGGACACGGATGCGCAAACGGGGCGGGAACGATCGTGAATGCGATTGCGATCTGGAAGGGCGCGGCTTTTTGCATCGATCTTGCGACCACGGCAGACGTTGAATTGGATGAATGCTCGGATGCCGGAGCCGGAGACGCTGGCAAGATCACAGGCAGGATCGAGAACGCTGATACCGCTGATACCGCGCTTATAACGCGGTGCGTCTCCCTTGTGCTGGATCGGTTCGGATACCGGTGCGACGGCGTCGTCACTACCAGAAGCGAGATACCGATCGCGCGGGGTCTGAAGAGCAGTTCTGCTGCTGCCAATGCAACGGTACTTGCGACGCTGGATGCGATCGGGGAGACGCTGCCGCTGATGGATGTCATTTCGATGGGCGTTCGCGCAGCACTTGATGTCGGCGTCACGATAACAGGCGCTTTTGATGATGCGTGCGCTTCAGCGCTTGGTGGGATCGTGATCACTGACAATCGTAACATGGAACTGGTGGAGCGGCTCGTTTACGAATCCGATGTGCTGATCTACCTGCCAGAGGAGAAGGCATTCACCGCGGATACGGATGTCACCCGGTCAAAGGCGATTGCTCCACTTGTGGAGGTGGCGTATCGGCTTGCGCTCGATCATGATTTCGAGAATGCGATGACACTTAACGGGTTGCTATACTGCGCTGCTCTCGGATTCGATACCGAGATTGCGATGAGCGCGCTAAAGCTTGGGGTTTCGGGAGTGAGTCTTTCAGGAACCGGGTCAGCGTACACCGCGCTTGTCGGGCGCGACCAGATACAGGAGCTGAAGGGCTGCTGGAGTGATATGGGGGGCAGCGTGATACAGACCAGAATCGTCAACAAATTATAGTCTTTCCGCCAACATAAAAAACCTCATTACA
>JAUVWP010000144.1 GCA_030604085.1 Methanosarcinales archaeon
ACTGAGGAGGCAACCGCTTCGTATGTCTACGCCTATCTTGAAATGTGGGATGAGGAAGAAGATTTTAAGAATGGAGGTTGATGTTTGAAATGAGCAAAAATTAAGCAATCCTGATTTTAAACCTCTCTAATTCGATAGGTTTTAAAAGAATTGAAGGAAGGAGAGGTATAATATGAATAAGATGCGACAGCTTAAACCCGCCGAATTTCTCCTCTACCAGACCGAGGACGGGCAGACGCGGCTGGAAGTGAGTTTTAGCGGTGAGACCTGCTGGTTATCGCTTAATCAGATGGCGGAGCTGTTCCAAAGAGACAAATCGATGATCTCCCGTCACATCAAGAACGTGTTTGAAGAAGGCGAACTGGTTCCTGATTCAGTTGTTGCAAATTTTGCAACAACTGCGGCAGACGGTAAAACTTACCGGGTCGATTATTATAATCTTGATGTCATCATCTCGGTTGGCTACCGTGTAAAATCCCATCGTGGCACGCAATTCCGCATCTGGGCGACAAAGCTGCTGCGTGAATTCATAATCAAGGGCTTTGCCCTCGACGACGACCGGCTCAAGCAGGCGGGCGGTGGCAACTACTTCGAAGAGCTGCTGGCATGCATCCGGGACATACGCTCCTCGGAAAAAGTCTTCTGGCGCAAGGTGCTGGATATCTACGCCACCAGTATTGACTACGATCCGCGAGCCTGTGCATCTCAGCTCTTTTTCGCAACAGTGCAGAATAAAATGCACTGGGCTGCCCACGGACAAACTGCGGCGGAAATCGTGTACCAACGCGCAAGAATCGGCAAAAGAAAACACGGGTCTCACCAACTGGACAGGCAACACAATCAGCAAAATCGAAACATGCATCGCCAAGAACTACCTGAACTCCGAAGAGCTAGACATACTCAACCGAATTGTCATGGCATATCTGGAATTTGCTGAAATCCAGGCGTTGGAACGCAAGCCCATGTATATGAGTGACTGGATCGCCAAACTTGACGATTTCCTGAAATTGAGTGGTCGTGAGCTACTTACCCATGCTGGAAAGATCTCGCACGAGCAGGCACTCACCAGAGCACAGCTCGAATACGAGAAGTATCGCACCCTGTTGATCAACCAGCCCTCAACGGTGGAATATCATTTTGATGAAGCGGTGAGAAAAATGCTCAAGCCTGGACCAAAAGGAGGTGGAGAGGTGTGAAAACGGACAAAACGCCCGGACACATCAAGCTCGACGAAAAGATGGAGGTTTCGGACGGCGGCAGGCTGGAACTAAAAACGCCACAAGGGAACGCGAAAGCCCGTTCTTTTCGCTGCGCAGGAGTCCCCGGACGACATGAGCGATTCCGATGGAGGCATCCGAAAGCGCACCCGGACTTTGGGATGACCCGATCGATGATCCGGGACTGGAACGATTTGCCTGATTGAGCGGGACAAGTGTTCTCGATTCCGATCCCATTATCTGTAGCCTGTTGACAGAACTGATAGCGAAAAACTCTTGAGAGGTTCAATCGGCAACGTAAGGTCAAGTGGGATGCGACCTTATCGATGATGATGCACCGGTGCTGGCATACCACTGCATGCAAGTTCCCGGATGCGGGGATCGATCCGGCAGACTCGCAGAAAAGTTGTGCACGATGTGAATCGAGCCATCGCAATCAACCATCAGGAGATCGTCCCATGGTTTATCGCACCACATTAATATTTCCGATATATCTTGCTTCTGTGCCCTGTTTCCACAACCATGATCAGCAGGCGATCCTCTGTTATGTCCATGATCGCCCGGTATTCAACGACGCTGTGAGTGTAGAGCGGATGGCGTTTCGTCCCTTTGATCTTCTTGACATGAGCGTAGGGGTCATCCCTGATACCATTAATCGATAGAATGATCCTCTGCGCAACATCCAGGGGCAGGTTTTTGAGATCCTTTCTCGCTTTTGCGGTATAGTTGACCTTGTAGCTCATAGCAGGTCAAACTCTTTCATGATCTCTTCTTCGGAGTGCAGGCGCCCCTGTTTAATGTCTTCAAGTGCCTCTTCGATGCCATGTATCGCCTCATCACTCAGTGGATCACAATCGATCGCCAGATCCGTCAACCGCGCAACGACGGAATTATATGATTCACGAGGATGACGTTTCAGATTCGTCAGCAGGTCCTTCACTCTGGGTTCTATGCAGATCGTTGTGGTGGCTGCCATATAGGATACTATAGATTCCTATATGTTATAATAGTATCCGGTTCCCTGACCCCGGTCACAAGAACCCCTTGCAGAGATACCGCTCAGAGGTCTCGATATTGCGTCATGCCCGACGACAGTTGCATCTGATGTGGTGCTGCCGGGTGTCATCGATGCGATGGAGTGTTCAGGTACGTTCGGCAGGCTTGGACAATGCGCCGGTCTACCTCGGTTGGGTTCACTGACTCGCCGTTTGAGTTCACGAAGAGCAACGAGGATACGATGCGGCAGCTCTTTGCGAAGATCAAGCAGATGACTGGAGGTGTGAGAAATCGGGGATCATCCGTTCATACGTAGCCAGATACACTCTGTAGAATCATCAATACATCAAGCGAGGTCACCCGGCTATCACCGTTCACATCCGCTTCTCGTGCATCAGGAATCGCTCTGACCGCCATCAAGAGCGCGATTGCCGCATCTGCTATGGTGATCGCACCGTCGTGGTTGAGATCACCGCAGATGCCATCTACCGTTATGATTCTACTGGTTGTGTCGGTTGTGCCGTCATCGTCTGTTACGGTCAGGGTTACGGTGTAACTGCCCGGGATGCTGTAGGTGTGGGTTATTACCGGACACGAGGTGGCTGTTGTGTTTCCGCATCCGTTGTTCCAGTTGTATTCTATAATCCTTCCGTCCGGGTCAGTGGAACTACTGGCATCGAAGGTTATGGTTTAATCCACAACCGGGTGGATAGGAGCATACGTGAAAGACGCCCGGGGATGAAATGTGCCATTCCACCAGTCATAAAAGAAGATATCAGTATAAAATTCAGCCACATCTTCATTCTCGATGATCAAACCTGCTTCCCGGTTATTTCTTGCGCTGTTTTCATTCCAGTTGATGCTTGAGATCAGAACCCAACTGCGGTCAACGATCGCACCTTTGTTATGTGTTTTGTTAAGTCCTATCGGGGCGTTGTCTATTAGCTTTGCCTCAAGATTTAAATTTTCATCTGCGGCAACATCGTTCAGATACTCGAC
>JAUVWP010000101.1 GCA_030604085.1 Methanosarcinales archaeon
ATCAGCATGATCAGCAGCACGCCAGCGACCGCTGGAAGCAGCCGGGCTGTGAAATTCGAGTCTCCGAAAAGTGTGAAGATTGCTGCGCCCGAGTAATAGAGAAAGGGACCGTGGTATGTCGGATCATAGTGGTAATCTCCGTGTTTGAACAATTTGTAGGTCAAATAGCCATGCACGCCCTCGTCGTGGTGGAAGACCCGATCATCGAGCGCGTAAAAGCGAAGTGCCGTTGATAACAGGATTATTGCGAGGAATAGGAGGAGATATCTGTTCTTCTGGTTCAAGTGGGCACCTCTACCATCTGTAATATCATCAGCGCGTCAAGAGAAGTGACCTGTCCATCTCCGCTCACGTCCGCATCAGCATCCCACTCGCCGCTGACCGCAAGTTGCAGTGCGATCAAGGCATCTGCGGTGGTGGTGGAACCGTCTATAACCCACACCGCGATAGATGCGGAGTCGTAGTTCTCCTTGATCGCGGTGACCACGAACATACCTGCCGCATCAGGCGTGATCCGGACCTCACCATTCGAATCGGTGAGTCCCAGATTCTCTCCCGCGAACTGAACCTCCGCGCCCTCGACAGGAGAGCCGTCTGCGGTGATCGTTATCACAATCTCCTCACCAACGACCAATCTTTCAGGGAGTTCGATCATGAGTGCTGCGATCGAGCCGATCGCCCGCCTGACAAAGGGGCAGTATCGATCTCCATCATCTGAGGTCATGAAGCCGATATCGCCCATGATCATCGTGTTCCCGCCCTCATTGAGACTGATGTCATCGTCGTTCTTCATCGTGATTCCAGTGCTTGATGTGGATGTGATCTCCATCTCGCCGTACTTCTTGCCAGCCTCTATGGATTTGCAATTCTCTGATATCTGGAAGACGCCCTTGATCACGATCGTATCAGCCTCAGTGCCAGCAGAGACACTATCGACGCGGATCGCAATGACTGGAACATCATCGATTGATCCGATGTCTGTTGTGTAGACATAAGTTGATGGCGTATTACTGACGATACCTGTGTCAACGCTTCTTCCATCATGGAGTAGTTCGATCTGTGCCTTATCCCCACTGCTATCAAGTTGTATGAGCTTTAACTCGTATCCTTCCTCCAGTTCGAGAGATGCGTCGGTGGAGACTATGTGTTCCTTGTCCGAATCGATCAGGACCTTGCTGAGCATCTTGTGTGAAACAAGACTGATGGGATCGTCTGTTATGTCGCTATCGGTACACGAGTTGTATCCTGCAAAACACTTCTCTGCCATGAAGCCAATCACATCACACTCACCCCAGTCACCGTAATCGAATCTAACCGACTGGATGGTTGTTGTATAGACGATGTCACCACCATCGATGCTGGTGCCGGCATTCTTAACCTCGAGTTTCTCTGTGCCGAGATCCTCATCGATATCATAGTAGAAGCCCTCGAAGTTCATGGGAGTCCATGTTGGTTTATCCACAGTGTTGTAAACCGTTCCGCGAATGTCGTGGGTCCCCGGTTCTGTTATCTTCTTGTACAACACAAATCTGAGGGTGCTATCATCAGCAACAAGGAACTTGATGTTTCCCATGAGATCGACGGTCTCACCCTCGCCGAGACTGACGTCATCGTCGTTCTTCATCATGATTCCACTGCTTGAGACGGATTTGATCTCCATCTCGCCGTACGTCTCGCCGGTCTCTATGGATTTGTAATTCTCTGATATCTGGAAGATTCCCTTGATCACGAGCATATCGCTCTCGGTGCCAGCAAAGACGCTATCGACGTTGATCGCAACGATCGGGACGTCATCGACCGATCCTATGTCTCTTTTGTAGGTGTAGGTCGACGGCGTATTAGCGATGATGCAGGTGTCAACAACATCCCCATCCCGAAGCAGCTCGATCTGCGCCTTATCCCCCTGGGTATCGAGTTGTATGATCCTTATCCCATACCCATCCTCCAGTTCGAGAGATGCGCCGATGGGGGCTGTATGTCCATCGTCTTCATCGATCAGGACTTTGCACAGCATCTTATTCGAGATGAGACTTATAGAGTCGTCTGTTATGTCAGAATCGGTATCGGAGTTGTATCCTGCAAAGTACTTCTCTGCCGCAAAGCTGATCATATCGTACTCATCCCACCTACTGCAATCGAAGTTAACCGATCTTGGTCTGGTTTCATAAACGATCGAGCTCTCATCAAGGCTTCGATCGATACCCGTTATCGTGAGCGTCTCGGTGCTGAGTCCGTCGTTGATGTCATAGTAAAAGCCGGTGAAGCTCTGTGCGGTCCAGCGGTATGCGGTGCTCATACCCTCTTCCCAGATTCGGTTACCGGTGAAGAATCCGCCTGGGTTGACCGTCCACCACCATGTCTGCATATCGGTGCCGTTTGCATTGCTCGCAACGGCAGAGACGTTCCAGTAGCCGGTTTTTGCACTATTGTTTGTGTAATGTGCGGACGTTACGCCTTTTTCAGTATCTTTAACGACTGTTCCATCAATATACCAGATGACATCAGATGGTTGATCGATTGTGATGTTAAATTCCCTTGTTACTCCTTCCGGGTCACTGACATAAGAGTCAGGGTTATATCCTGTGATCGTTGGCGGGGTGATGATCACGATTCCTGTTGGCAAGATCTTTTTAGCCCACTCAAACACACTTCCATCGATCTCGGAATACTGGGTTGTATATCGCAACTGAACGAGGTCGCTCTCTGTGCCGCGGAAAACCACATCAACATAAGTGCTGAAAACCAGTGCGCCGGTTACATTATAATATTTAAGCCATCTATCCACATCACATCTTCTGGAGTCGATGATCGCATCCTCCATAACCCCACCGTCCTTTAACAGCAATAGCCAGACCTCGTTTTCATTCAAACCGATATCCCGAGCAGAAAGCGAATATCCCTCCTCAAGCGCCCATAAGCCTGTCATCGGGTGATCGTTCACACCAGCCGGATATGTCATCGATTCGTTCTCGATCAACCGCACGCCGGTGCCGGAGTACTGAGTAACATTCTTAAGTTTGACGATGTTTGCATCGCATCCTCTAAACACCGCCTCGACGATGTAATCGACCGATTCAAGACCATCGTCGTTTCTGTACTCAAACAGGTCATCTGACTCAAGTATATCTTCCTTGAGTACGATGCCGTCTGTCGATAGCTCAAGCCATGTCTTATCGCCCTGCAGATCGATATCCTTCACCGTGAGCACATATCCGTCCATGAGTTCCCTGGTCATGCCGTCCGGATCTCCTGTTTTGTAGAGGTGCGATCCATCAACGATCAGGGCGGTTCCATCGGCATCAGAATGCTGAGTGACATTCACGAGTTTGACCGCGTTCGCCGCAGATCCGCGAAATGCCAATTTCAGGGTTGCGTTGATGATTTCAGTCCCATTTCTGACATAACTGTACCGACAATCCGAATCAACCGTCACTCTCTGCTCTTCGGTCAGTATCCGCTCATCAACCACCATACCATCTTTGCAAAGGACGATCCACGCCTTTGCCCCATCTAAATCGACCTGATTCCACCCGAGGGTATAGTTTTCATACAGATCCCATCGGTACCAGCCGCAATGATCTGATACGAATCCGCCACCTCCTGAGAGCATTGGCAGTTCGTCTCTGATCAGATGCGGGTAGAATTCTACAGCGCTGTCATTATTTACGGTTTTAAAAGAGAGATTTCCCATGATCTGACACGTTGATGAGTGTTGTCCCAGATACAGAGAGTTCCAGTTTCCAAGAGTAACCTCATCGGGAGTTGTCGATCTCACCTGCATATTGCCATAGTACTCCCCGGTACTGATCTGAAGGATGTTGTTATCGATTAGGAAGACGTATTTGACCCGTATCATACTGGATTCTGTTCCACGAAAGATTTCAGAGACGTAGCAGGAGAATATCGGGACATCCCCCTCCCCTGCCACATCCTCTGTGTATGTATACACCCGATCCTGCAAATCGGAATCACCGTTGTAGATTATCGCGTTGTCAAGTTCCTTCCCGTTTCTGCATAGACGGAGCCAGACCCTCTCACCCGAGATATCGATCAGCATGGCAGTAAGTGTGAACCCGCCGCCAAGATCCCATTCCTCGCCTATCCCAAGGCTTTTGGTATCAGTATCATTAAACTCGACCAGCGGCTTTGCGAGTTTGGACGCATTGCCACCTATGGCAACGTATCGCTCATCCATCCAGAATTCGACCATATACCTGGAGTCTCCTTCATAACGATCGCTCTCGACAGTCAGCCCGAGATTCTTATGAAGTTCGTATTCCTGCCAGATCCGGGATGTGGTGTACGTGAGGTTGCCCGCATCGATGAATCGATCAATATCCGGACCTTCCAGCGCGCCAGCCCCAATCGTTAGCGTCTCTGTACCGATGCAGGCACCGTCGCTCAGATTATAGCAAAATCCCCCAAAATTGGACCCGTTCCAGACGACATCTTCGGTTTGATTGCCGGTCAGTTGCACAGCCTCGCCACTGAACGGAAGTGCAGCAGCACATCCGCATCCGACAAGCATCGATGCAAGCAGCCATATCGCCAGATATTTCAGATCCATCACGGAACTATCTCCTATTTGCTTTATAAGAATTTCTTCTCTGGTATCTGCATCATTCCGGGCGGTTTCCCATGCCACCCGGAACCGTGTCACCGATCACCGTCGCTGCCACGAAACCACAGCCACGGAGAAGATGTGCCGCGGGATTTTACTCCCGCCCCCTCCTTTTTCGAAGGGCAACAACACCGCTTAAAACCAGCGCAACTACCGCACCCAGAACTGTTGCCGGAGTGCTCTTTGCCTGGGTTGGGGCGGGGGGTGCTGAGCTCGAAGTCAATGACGCTGATATGGATTCGGTGTTGCCCGAGATTGTTTGCACACTTGTTGACCAATCATTGTAACCGCCAAGTTTCACTTCTATCGTACGTGTGCCCGGGGCTACGTCCTTAATCGTAAGGGGCGTTAGCCCTTTATATGCATTATCTAAATATACATTTGCGTTAGATGGTGAAGACGATATTGAGATGATGCTTGTCGTCGGCGCTTGCGGGTGTGGGGTATGGGTCAATGTTGCGGATACGCGAGACGTTTCCCCCGCGGTTACGTCTACGCCCGTTTTCCAGTGGCTGTAACCAGCAAGGTCAAGCGAAACCGTGTGATGACCCGGTGATACGGCAACAATTAGGGCATCGCCCGTTGAAGATGTTGTTCCATACAATGTGCCATCCAGATAGATGGTCGCACCCGCGGGTGATGAAGTGACGATCATACCCGTGCTCGGTGAAGGGTCCCTCTCCAATGACGCTGTTACGTATGACGTGCCTCCTGCCGATACCGTGATAATGTCTGACCAGTCATGGTATCCACTGTGGTCTAATTCGAGTATATGGTCGCCGGGTGAGACGTGAGATATAGTCTTTGGCGTCTGCCCCCAATAGGAACGGTCCAGATGAATATGCGCACCCGATGGTGAAGAAGTGATTGAGAGATGACCGGTATGCGGGTAAGGCTTCCGGGACAATGATGCGGATACATACGAAGTGCTGCCAGATGATACATCCACCCTTGTCGACCAATCAGAATAATGGTCATGCCTAACTTCAACGGTGTGTGCGCCGGTGGCTATGCCATCAATCGTTTCCGGTGTTCTTCCTTTGTATGCGCCGTCCACGTACACATTTGAACCGGAGGGTGAAGAAGTGACAGAGATGGAACCTGTTGCAGCGGGTATTCGTGACAATGTTGCAGATATGTCCGATGTCTCACCAACTCTCAATTCTATCGATGTACGCCAATTCTGATAGCCATCGAGAGTCACTTCGATGTTATGGTGGCCATGGATGATGTCACTCATCGTAAATGGTGTCAATCCCTGGTATGCATTATCTAAGTATACCTTTGCACCGGATGGCGAAGAAGTGACTGAGATAGAACCTACTGGTAACACTCCCGGTCCTATTGGTGTTGGCACCGGAGTCTCGATATGAATCGGCGAAATTGTTGGCGCTGGAGTCGGTGTTAGTGTAGGTGTTGCTATTGGTGTAGGAGTCGGTGTAGGTGTTGCCGTTGGTGTAGGTGTAGGTGTAGGAGTCGGTGTTGGCGTCTCATTTTGATCTGCTAAAGCGTAAAGCACAGATGCACAGGTGAGTAGAACAGCTACCAATCCGATAATCCAGATCCTTTTCGCGATCGTTTTCATATATCATACCTCGGTTTTGTCATTCGTCTTTCTGGAGAATAACCACCCTTTTTCAGGCGGCTAACTTGTCAGGGGGTCGGAATCGGAACTCACATTCTTCCGGACATCAGAACCTGAGGCGGCGGATACAATACCTGAATCAACAACGATGCCGAAATACCGCCAACGTCCGATAGTTTCACAGCCCTCATAATTTCTTTTCAAGTATCTTAATATAAAAGGTTTTCGTGACCAACTGGGCTGGTGTATAGTCCCAAATGTTTTGACTTTATATACTCCCCCCACTTTCCAATTTTTCTCACAATCCTGCCCCCATCCGCTTGAGGAAGACGTTCAGCTTACACCCATCCGGAAGTCTTGACCAGAATGCA
>JAUVWP010000145.1 GCA_030604085.1 Methanosarcinales archaeon
ATTACCCGGTCGTAGATGTCCCCGTTCTTTGCGGTATGCACCTTGAAGTCGATATCCGGGTATGTGAGCGTCGGGTATATCTTGCGCACATCGTAATCGATCCCGCTTGCACGGAGTGCAGGTCCTGTGAGACCGGCTTTCATCACATCCTCCTTTGTGAGAACGCCAACGCCAACAGTCCTCATCCGGTACGTGCGGTCACTTGCGAAGAGTTCCTTGTACATCTCGCACTTCTCGTTTACCATAGAAAGCACATCGATCGCCTTCTCGCGCCATCCCTCAGGCAGGTCCTCACGCACGCCCCCGAATCTCGGGAAGCAGTGAGTGATCCTTGCGCCAGTAATGTCCTCGATCAAGCCGAGAACGTACTCTCGCTCTCTTATCATGAACAGGAACATCGTGACAAAGCCGAGATCGGTTGCGTACTCGCCGGTTCCAAGCAGGTGGCTCTGGATTCGGGATAGCTCCTGCATGATCACCCTGATATACTGTGACCGTTCAGGCGGCTCGATATCGAGCAATCGCTCAACTGAACTTACATAAGCCTCGTTGTTTGAGAGCGATGCAAGATAGCAGATCCGATCCGTTACCGGAAGCCCCTGAATGTATGTCATGCTCTCAAGGATTTTCTCGATTCCTTTGTGTCCGTACCCCATGTATAACTTTGAGTCCCTGACAGTCTCGCCACTGAGCTTAAGATCGATCAGGAATGGTCCTGGCTGTATCGGATTCTGCGGACCGATGTGAAGCATCATCTCAGTATCGTCGAGCTTATATGCCTCCTGTTGCGGCTCGTGGATGTATTCGGCAGCCAGTTGCCGCATCCGTTTCTTAACGTCGTGTTTGTTAACCATCTTGACCTCCTACTCCAAATAATGCCTCTCAGAGGGCCATGATTTCCATTCGAGTGGATAGTTGTCCTCAACAACGCTTTCCTGATCATCCGAGTACGGGAACTTTGCAGTCGACTGCGGATAGTCCGGATAGTCCTTGCGAAGTGGCCATTCGCCTATCATATCGTCTGATAAGACAAGTGGCGTCAGTTCAGGGTGTCCATCAAAGTAGATTCCCATGAACTCGTGGACCTCTCGCTCGTACCAGTTCGCATTCCACCAGACCGGAATAACCGTGTCAATCGATGGACTCTCGTCCCGCGGTACCTCTGCCTTCAGCTTCACTATCACCGAGTGATCGTACGATGCGATCATGTACACCACCTCGAACTTCGTCTCTTCAGGGAAATCGAGGCTCGTAATCCCTGATAATCTGTTGAATTGCAGATTATCCTTTAAGTACGAGCAGATGTCAACAATCGTTCCTTTATCGACGTTTGCACAGACTATATGCGGCGGCTGAGAATCGACCAGAGCGTCCGTAACAGCGTCCGGGAACTGAGATTTCAACGAATCAAGTACTGTTGTTTCGTCCATCTCATTTCACCCCGTACATTGTGCCCTTGTCGGTCTTCGCCTTGATCTTCTTCTGGAGCTCTATGAACCCCTGGATCAATGCTTCCGGCCTTGGCGGGCATCCGGTGATGTAGACATCAACCGGGAATATCTCATCGATGTTCTGCAGCGTGTTGTATGATCTGTAGAACGGTCCGCCACTTATTGAGCAGTTGCCCATACAGAGCACCCATTTTGGCGAGGGCATCTGTTCGTACAATCGCTTCAGCGCCGGGAAGTACTTACGGACGATGTACCCACTGATCACCATCACGTCCGCATGTCGTGGCGAACATCTCGGAATGATTCCGAATCGATCGGTGTCGTAGTGGGAACAGCCCGCAGCGATCATCTCGACGCCACAGCACCCCATCGGCTGGGTCATAAACCAGAGCGAATTCTTCCGTCCCCAGTTTATGACATCCTGCGCCGGCGATTTCTTGAGAAACTCATGAATCGCGCCTGTCGTGGTGGTTATCACCTGCATTGGTGTTCTAATGTCTTTTGGCATAATAACCTCCTTTTCAACGCGTCCATGTAAACGCGCCTTTCTTCCATGCGTAAGCATCTCCGATTACCAGTGCAATAATAAGGAATATAGTCATCGCACCAACTGCTGCCAGTTGAAATCCTGGAATCGCTTCCATAACTACCGAATTCTTGTAACAGACAGCCCACGGATATAAGAAAAGAACCTCGACATCAAAAAGCACAAAAACGATCGCAAGTAAGTAATACGAAACGTTGAATCGCACCTGTGCTTCGCCTATCGGATCTTTTCCACCCTCGTAGGTCGTGTTCTTGAATCTGGCAGGGTTTCTCGGAGTGATCTGCTTTACAATGAACATGATGACGAACGGTATAATCAATGCAAAAACAAGCATCACCGCAATCGGTATGTAGTCCAGTATCGCATCCGTCATCGTGTCAACCTCCTGATCATATCTTCAAGCCTCCTTTGGTATACGCTTATGATATCCGGTCATAATCGATCTATATTGTCACGAGTTTCTATGACTGTATCATAGTATAAAAGGTTTATCATATCAAGAGGCGGTCGACTTGTCGGATGCTGTGGCGGATTTCGGATGATGGGAAAAAGATTAATAGGGGATGTGTTGCTCTGGCAATAAGTGGCACATTTCCGTGCTCATGGGCATATTCTGGTTAGGGAGTTACCCGCTCCCGCCGACCATCGCGCGGCTTACAAGAATGTGTGGCGAGCCATCGCTCATAGGCACTGCCTGCCCGCTCTTCCCGCACCTGCCCGAATGAAACGCGAGATCGTCTCCGACTGCTGTTATGTTCTTTAAGATCTCAAGCGTCTGCCCGGAGAGCGAGACATCCCGCAGCATCCCGCAGATCTCGCCATTTCGCACCACATACCCGAGTTCGGCATTGAACTGGAAGATCCCCTCGCCTGTGTTGACCTGCCCGCCGCGTGATCCTTTGAGGTAGACTCCATCCCTTAGTTCCTCGATTATCTCCTCAAAACTCATATCGCGGTTTGCGATGAACGTGTTGCTCATTCTCGGTATCGGAATGGCGCACCCTTGCGCACGCGCGTTTCCGCCGCCACTACCACCATTAGCACTACCGTCATCACGGCCACTGCCACTGCTGCCACCAAGCCTGCCTGCAGTCTCTCGCGAGTGCAGATATGAGGAGAGCATGTCACTATCGATCAGAGTCGTCCGTTTCGCAGGCACGCCCTCCGCATCGAACGGATAGTAGCCGTACTCGTGC
>JAUVWP010000129.1 GCA_030604085.1 Methanosarcinales archaeon
CTTGGATTCGGCATGTTCCTCGTGATATGAGTAGCACCCTTCTCCGATCAACGGCTGTTCGTAACTGTACGTTGTCGGGCTCAGCTTGTTGCGGAGGGCTTCGTAACTGGTATCCTCTGTCGCGTGTCCGCCACCAAATGCCATGAGCTCGGTGTACTCCGTTAAATGACAGTCGCCGCAGCCGGCACTGGTATCTGCCGCATGTGCTGGATGACAGGATATACAATCACCGGTTATCCCGGAATCAGCGTGTTGGTAGTCCCCATGGCACATCATGCATTCCGTGTACATCGGCGCGATAGGCATGGTATGGCAGCGCGAGCACTCAGAAGAGGTCATACCCACGTGCAGTTCCCTGCTTCCATGCGTGGGGGTGTGACACTCCGTACATCCGCGTATATACCCTTCCGTACATGGTACTGCACGCTCGCCCCTTTGATCAGGGACGATTGTATTGAAGATCGCGGGCCATATACCTGCGCTCGTCATCTTCTGGGTATACTCAGGATTATGACAGCCGCCACACTGCTGCATCTCGATCGATGCGTCCGAATCATAGTATATGATCGAGGCAATGATCAGTCCAAGGGTAATCACTATCAACAATGCAAATAATTGACTCTTGTTCATGGTAGACTCCTCGTCAATATTATCATAAGATGTTGAATAACCCTTACCGATTCCTATAAATATGTTTCGGAGTCTGCCGCCAGATTGAAGTAACACGGGTATAGAATATGCATCATGGACTTCGAAGATCTGCGCAACATCCTCTCAAGAGAGCAAAAAGCGAAACTTGCAAAGCTCGAGCCAGACTTCTATGAGGGTGTGCGCGCATATCTCGATGGACTGCGAGATGAGCAACAGACCGCGCCCAAGATGGAAGCACAACTCCTTGCTGACGAACTCGAGACAGCGGAAAATCGTTTGCAGCGCATCTTCGAACTTCGTGTTGGGAAGATTGTCAATCTCGCATCATCCCATATACTGGCAGAGATCAAAGGTATCAAGCAGGATATGGATGCGATGACGCCGATCGAGCGTGGTATGTGTGATTCGGTGCTTGTCGCGGTGCGGAAGGGCTGGTCCGATATCGAGAGGGCGGTTACAGGCAGGTCAACCCTGCCAGCCACAGAAGATATCCGGTCAGAGGAACTTATGGAACCTGTGGAAGATGTAGATGAACGCGCCAAATATGTTTCGGAGGAGCGCGAAGATCTCACCATCGCGCCTGCAGATCACGAAGACCATGGCAACGGCAACCTGAGCGATTACACGGTCGTCCGCGTGCTTAGGGATGTACCAACCTTTATGGGGGCGGACAGTCATCACTATACCCTTGCAAAGAATGATGTGGTGATACTACCAAACCTCAATGCAAATGTACTCTGCAAGCGCAGGGTGGTATTGCCAGTTACGATAAAACAGACAAAAGGTGAAGTTATCAGATGAAAATGCCAGCAAGATTTCGAACCCACTGCCCATACTGCAAGAAGCATACCGAACACAAAGTCGAACGGGTGAAGCCAGCAAAAGCGTCATCCATGACCAGAATCGCGCGGCAGAAGAAGCGACAGAGCGGCATCGGGAACAGTGGAAAGTTTTCAAAGGTCCCTGGTGGCGACAAGCCCACCAAGCGGATCCATCTCAGGTACCGGTGCGGCGAGTGCGGAAAGGCACATGTGAGAAAGTGCTTCAGAGCAGCCAAATTTGAATTGGTGGAATCACAATGAAGAAGAGTATAATACCAACCCCGAAGAGCAAGTTCCTGCGGGTCAAATGTGAATGTCAGAACGAACAGGTCATCTTCGGAAACGCAAGCACCGAAATTAAGTGCATAGTCTGCGATAAGGTGCTTGCAGAACCAACAGGTGGCAGAACAAAGATACTGACCCAGATCCTCGAAGTTCTGGAGTGAGACTATGCGAGAGTGGCCCAGCCAGGGTGATCTGGTCGTTTGCACTGTTGCGAAGGTGATGGACTTTGGCGTCTTCGCAGAACTGGACGAATACGACAGAAAAGAGGGTTTGATCCATATCTCAGAGGTCGCTGCCGGTTGGGTAAAGTATATCCGGGATTATCTGCGCGAGGGGCAGAAGATCGTCTGCAAAGTGCTCTCAGTGAACCCGAAGCGCGGCCACATCGATCTCTCGTTTAAGGATGTGAATGAGCACCAGCGCAGGGATAAGATCCAGGAATGGAAGAGCGAACTTCGCGCTGAGAAATGGCTTAGCTTTGCAATAGGCGATGAGACTGTAGAGCGGCAGCTTGCAGATACGCTTCTCGATTCGTTTGGCAGCCTGTATAACGCCTTCGAAGAGACTGTGATATCAGGCAAGTCTGTGCTGATCGATGCAGGAATCGATGAGGAATACGCAATCTCGATCGAGGAGGTCGCAATCGAGAATGTGAAGATCCCGTCTGTCGATATCACCGGGTTCCTTGACCTGACATGCCCTGCCCCGGACGGTGTGGATGCGATCAAGAGATCGCTTGCTGCGGCTGCAATCATCGATGATGATTGTGTAACACTCGAGATCAGTTATGTCGGCGCGCCAAGATATCGCATACACGTCACCGCGCCCGATTACAAACTGGCAGAGAGAATCCTCAAGGAATCTGCGCAGCGCGCAATCGATGAGATCGAGCGTCTGGACGGGGAAGGCACATTCCACAGGCACGAGGAGTGAAGTAAGCGGGAGCAGGTTCGCGTGAAATCAAAGATTCTCAAATGCAGCGAGTGCGGCAGATACACCTTAAAAGCGATCTGTCCCACATGCGGTGCTGCCGCCCTAAACCCGCGCCCAGCCAGATATTCGCCGGAAGACCGGTATGGCGTGTACCGGCGCAGGATGAAGAGATTTCATGACGATGACGCAAGAACTTGAACTTGACGATACCGATCGGCAACTGATAAACTTGATCCAGCTGGACTTTCCACTGGATTTGCATCCTTTCCACACGATAGGAGATCAGATCGGTATATCCGAGCAAGAGGTCATCGATCACCTCAAGAGACTTACAGATATCGGCGTAATCAGGAGAATCGGTCCCATTCTAAATACGAAAGGAATCGGCGGGTCCAGCACGCTTATTGCGGTGCGAGTGCCAGAAGATGCGATCGACAGTGTTGCCTCGTGGATCAACGGTTTTGATGAGGTGTCGCACAATTACCTGCGCCCTGGTGCGTATAACATCTGGTTTACGGTTTCAGCAAGCAGTAAGGAGCGATTGCACGAGATGATCAGCGAAATTAAAGCATTTGGATACCCGTTCCTCGAGCTTCCTGTCACACGGCTCTTCAAGATCGGGGTGAAGTTTGAGGTTTGAGGTGTGATGCGAGGAGAGTGAGGTGAGAAAGATGGATGATCTTGATCTGAAACTGATAAAATTGACACAGGGCGGAATCGATCTCGTGCCAGAGCCCTTCAGGGAGATTGCGCTCGAACTTGCGATCCCTGAGGCAGAGGTGATCGACAGAATCGAGGCGCTCGTGGAGAGTGGCGTCATCCGCAGGTTCGGGGCATCGATCGGGCATCGCGCACTTGGCATCGTTGCAAATGCGATGTGCGTCTGGAACGTCCCTGACGACCGCGTCGAGGAGGTCGGAGCCGTGATGGCAGGGTTTGGCGAGGTTTCGCACTGCTACGAGCGCGCAAGATACCCGGAATGGGACTACAACCTGTACGCGATGATCCATGCCCGTACAAAGGAAGAATGCGAACACACTGCTCACGATATCTCACGGGCTACCGGCATTTCCGATTATATGCTTTTGTTCAGCGAGAAGGAGTTTAAGAAGACTGGCGTGCGGATATGACCGCGTGCAATGTCTGAAAATCAAGTGATTTATGTTGTGGTCAAATCGCCCCACACAAGCGGTAAAAGCCACCGGATTTAACCACAGAGGACACCGAGAGCACAGAGTTTTCAAATCAATCCTCTATGTCCCTCTGTGGTTGTATTTCCTACCGATGTTTTAGGTCAGTCGCGTTGTTGTGCATTCAACTGACATTACAAAATCAAGTGATTTATCACCGCGGAGAAGTGCAGAGGGCGCAGAGTTTTAAGATTGTATGAAAATCTCAAACCTATTTTCGCAACAAAATCAACAGTGCCATGACCATATAATCACAGGTATCTTCCCCGCGCCTTGATCTCGCGCACACGGGTAAGCACCTGATCAGCACCCGAGAACGTCCGCCTATATCCGCGACAAAACGCTTCCTCAAGCCCCGATTCGCCGTGCGTGCTCACAAACGTCTGGAAGAGCACATGCACATCAACGCCTTGCGCCTCCACATTCTTCTCGAAATACCCAAGCCCGAAGTCGATGAAATATATCCTGC
>JAUVWP010000061.1 GCA_030604085.1 Methanosarcinales archaeon
CTCGACGCAGAGAACCCCTTTGTACCCTTCGTATACGATCTCGTCCACATCGATCTTTTTGCCTCCGATGATCTCTGTGAGTTCCATCTTTGCACCGCCTTTCTCCCTCAGGACGTCCAGGATTGTTGGGATATCAGCGTCCCCTCTCAGGTTGCGGGTGCAGTCTGCTTTCGGGTCGCAGCCCACGATCATGACCTTGAGCCCACTCTCTGCGTAAGCTGCTGCGAGGTTTGATGCGATCGTTGACTTCCCGATGCCGCCTTTGCCATAGAATGCGATCTGTCGTAGTTTCTTCATTCTTTCATCTCCTCAATATTCTGTGTTATAACTGCGTTTATGATCGTCTCACAGAGGTGCAGCGTCCCCCTGAATCCAGCATAAGGTGCATCAGTGATTGAGACCTCGTCGATCATAGGATACGAGACTCTGATCAATGGCGCCCCTATTTCAGATGATAGATGCTTCTCAAAGGTTGAGCCAAAGATCATACTGACCCCGGCTCCCTTTATGAGATCGTTCATCTCGAAGCGATCCTGTTCGATGAGCACGTTTCCAAAATGACCATTCCCGTCTTCGATCCTATCCGATGTGAGATAATTCTTTGAAGAGATGGCAAGGACACGGACATTGAGACCCAGTTCACCGCTCAGGAATTCTGCCAGATCAAACGCTCTGCCACCCTCTCCGATCACCGCGACCGGCATATCGTACATCCCCTGCAGGAACATGCATACCCGTTCTACGCCCTCCCTGACCAGATCGACCTCTCGATCGATCAGTTCGCTGTCAATCTCTCTTCCGAGACGATTTGCCACATTTTCTATGAACTCTGTGGTCTTTTTTACACCGAAAGGATATGGAGTTGTGATGTATGGGATATCGAATCTCTCACGCATGACCTTTGCGCATTCAAGCCCATCGCCGCCCAGTACAACATTCAGTGACGCATCCGGCGCACTCTTTATCTCATCGAAGCTTGCATCAGCCAGGACAGTGTTGATCTCTATTCCATGATCCTTCAGTATCCTTCTGATCTCTGTTAAATCTCCAGCCGCATTGATATCATCGGTTTTGATGCCGATCAGGTTTATCCTGTTTGTGGACGGGCTTTCGACCGGGATCATGTAGTCTGTGAGTTTTACGAGTGCTTCCTCGTAGCCGATCCATGCCGGACCCTCATAGCCTCCGGTCTCCATCGTCATCAGGGCTGCCGGAATGTTCTCTTCCATAACGGACGCAACACCATCGATATCATCACCCATGATGGCAGGGGCGCTGCAGTTCAGTGCTGCGATCAGTCCGGGCTCGAAGTACTCCTGCGAATGTTGTATTGCAGCAGAAAGCCGCCCTTCTGCACCATATACCGTATCGTGTGCCCTGAAGCCGCTGCTGATCACCCTCACATCGTTCTGATTGGATCCAAGTGCCTTCAAGAGGAGCATTCCGCAGTGGCATCCTGGTCTTGCGTGGATGATCGTTATCGAATCGCTTACACCGTGAATCGCCCTCATTGCACCAACGAGCTTACAGTCCTGTGGCGGATCATAGATCAGAGTCATCGGTCACAACCCCCTTCTGCCCTGCCAATATCTGCATCTACCTTCACCATGTCACCGATCGTATCGGCTCTGAGCAGGCTGAATGCGAGGGAGAGCTTTGCCCAGTGTGGTGTCATGTTGTGCATCCGTGAATCGTGTTTTAACATGCTCAAGAGAGGCGTTCTCCTCTGGGGAGTCTTGAGTGCATCTTTCAACATCTGACATAGTTCTATCGGGCACTCAAACCCGATTCTCTGGTGATGAATGACGAAACTGGTTGGATCGAATGTTCTTATCCCTTCCCTGTTGTAGAGATGTGCGCTCGTACTCGGGGCGACCACAAGATCGGTTCCGCTCCTCTTGATCGCCTTTATCTCCTCTTCAATCGTTGGATTTACGAGTGCTTCCGGGTCGAAGCCACATATCTCTGCAAGGTTCATGTTCATATCCACGATCTCCTTGATCGCCTCCTCAGTCAGCCTGCTCTCAAGAATCTGTGTCCTGCATATCAGGACGCTCACATCCACTCCAGCCTCCTTGAAGAGGTTCAGACCGACCCCGTGCAGACCACCGATGGCAGCAATCTTTACGCCCTCGAGACCTTTCCTTGCCGTGGAGAGCCTCTCTTCTGCCTCCTTTCTCCTTCTTGTGATCACTTCTTCTGCAACGCCATCCTTTCCCATCATCTCTGCAATCTCCATGAAGACCCTGGAGCTGCCACCGATCCCGTACGGGCTGAAGAGCTCAGGATCCTTCTCATCGCTATATCGAGTCCAGCCCAGAATCTCGTAACATCCGACCTCTGATCGCTCCTCCATCAGTTTAGCCCATGCCATCGGATAATCGGTTATGTTAAGATCCGCTTTTGGCAGATCATAGAGATCCTCGACTCGCGTATGATCAAAACATACCTTATTTACCCCGATCTCCATATCACCGAGCATAGAAGCCATCTCTGCCACCTTGATGCCTGCACCATGTATCGGAAATGTGACGATGTTCACAGAACCCTCATTTCGCTCCGGATCTTCGTTACCATCGCCATTGCAGAGCATCTGATCCGTGATCGCATAGAACGCATCCTGATAGCCGATCGGTTTTGACCGCCCGACGAAGTCCCCTGTCGAATAGACAACATCACAGCCGACCTCAGAACTGACGTCTCTTGTGACTGCTTCAACATCGTCTCCGATGAGATCGCTCGGGCATGTGGTTATCACCATAATCAGATTCGGATGGTATCTCTGATAAGTCTCCTTGATCCCCTGCTCGAGCTTCTCCTCTCCGCCATAGACAACATCCGTATCGTTCAGGTTTGTGCACGGAGTTGTGTAGAATGGGGAATGGGGTTTGAAGGGGTTCACCTTCCTCTGAAAGGCGCATCCGACAGGTCCGTGTATGAGTGGCACCGCGTCCTCGATCGCATCGGTAAGCAGCAACGCCCCGGAGATCTTTCCAGGTATGGCAGTTATCCCGTGCAGGGGCAGCGTGCCGTACACCTTCACAAACGACGTTAAAAACGATGATCTATTCTCTGCCATCTCAAACGTCTCCTGTCGGATTTGAACCAGTCTCCTCTCTTTCCTTCAGGAGAACCTCTATCTCCTCATTTATCCCATCGAGTTCGTCATCCGAGAGTGGATCAGGCATAACTCGATCCTCATTCTCGCAGATGGCAGTAGCGAGGTCTCTGAACGTATCTGCGATTTCTGAGTCGGGTGCATACTCGATCACGGTCTTGTGGCGTAACTCAGCCCTTGGCACGAGCAGGCTCATCGGTACCCTTCCCAGCACCTTCGTACCCAATCTCGCTGCGAAGCCATCAATGATCGATGGTTCATCAACCACGCTCCTGCCATTGTAGATGATTCCGCCAAGGGTTACCGCACTACGGTTTGCGAACCGTTGTATGCCTTTGCAGATGTTGTTTGCGGCATAGATCGCCATGGGATCGCAGGTTGTTACGATGTAGACATCATCTGCCAGACCCTGCCTGAGAGGCATCGCAAACCCGCCGCAGACGACATCGCCAAGCACATCGTAGATCACAACATCGGGATCAAGGTCATTGAATACACCGAGACGGTCGAGCATATCCACAGCGGTTATCACTCCACGCCCGGCACAGCCAACGCCGGGTTCAGGTCCGCCGGCTTCGATACAGTAAACACCATTGAAGCCTTTGAAGACCACGTCCTCAGGCTCCATCTTATCAGCCCCCTTCGAACGGAAGAGATCGAGCACGGTTGGAATCCTTTTGCCGATCAGATTCCGGGTCATATCAGACTTCGGATCACAGCCCATCACTATTATTGTCTTACCGTTCTCTGATAGAGCCGCGGCGATGTTTGAGACGATCGTGGATTTACCGATCCCTCCTTTTCCATACACACAGAATTTTCTCATTTATTCATTCCTCCATAACTCATAACAGTGTTGATTATCGCCTCAGTCAGGCAGACAGCACCTCTGAAACCTGCGTAGGGCGCATCATCATACACACAGACATTGTCGAAAACAGGATAACAAAACCTTATCAGTGGAATATTAAGCGTCTCAGCAATATTCTGCTCAAAGCTACTTCCAAAAAGGATTGTCGTATTTGAGTTCCTGACTTCTTCCTCGAATGCAAAGTAATCGTCCTCATTTCTGGCAGAGACCTCGACATTGAAGCCAAGCTCCCCATCCAGGAAGTTTGCCATCGCTTCTGCGTGGAAGTCGCCGATGACCGAGACCGGGGTCCCGTAGAGTTCATGCAGATAGAGGTATACCCGTTTGAACGGTTCGATATCAAACTCAGGTTCATGCCCGGTGCCAAGCTCTTCTGAGATAGCATTCACGAAATGCGCTGTGCCATCGAGTCCGTAAGGATAGTCCATCTTGAGATATGGCAGACCAAGCTCTTTTTTCATCTGCTCGGCAAGCAGGGTTCCCTGCCCGAGCACCACGTTCAGCTCTGCTGCTGGCGCTCTTCTGAACTCCTCCAGACTGCATTTCGATATGACAGTGTTCACTTCCACACCTGCATCGAGGAGCAGTCGCTTGATCTCTTTTACGTCCGCATCAACCTTGAAGTCATCAGGAGAGAAGCCGATCAGATTGACAGAGCCTTGAATCGTCTCAGATTCCTTCATAAGCCCTGCCAGTCGGAGGAGTGCTTCTTCGTACCCATCCATCATCGAGCCCTTGAAGCCAGCAGCCTCCATCCACATCACTTCCGCATCAAGCGTTGCAGAGTTCACGACCGCCTCGACGTCATCGCCTATGATCGAAGGGGCATCGCCAGCTATGACCAGGATAAGGGGGGTATCGTACAGCTCGTCCGCCCGTATCAGTGCTTCACGCAGTGCGTCTTCACCACCGAAGACGATCTCACGTTCGTGCATGACAGTACATGCATGCCTCATGTCGAACTGATTTGAGGTGGTCTTGAAGATCGCAGCGCCCCAGTTGCATCCAACAGGGACATGGTTGAGCACCACCGCATCAGTTATTCCGGAAGATGCCCGGAATGCACCAAAAAATTTACCGCCGTCCATTGTTATCACATCCTTCGCTTTTCATGCTCCACATCCCTGACCACATCTCTCTCGATGCCGAGCATCGGTTGTCATCAAGCATGGGATAGTGGATTTTATCATAGTTGAATCTGGAGATTATCGGTTCTCGATTGTTCTGATATGTCTTTCCACGTTCACCATGCAGTTTTTCGGCGAGATACTTTCCGAACTCAACGATTCCGGAAAAACCGGTTCGGAAGAGGAGGTATCTCGTGGCAGAGATGTCCATCACCCCGACTCCACCGCCCTTTCCGTAAATAGGTGGTGTTATGCGATCGCTCAGGACATGATCGACCTTCTTTGCAATTTCTGACATCTCATCGAGTGTCGGGTTCGTGACGACCTCAAATCCCAGGCCCCATTCCTCAAACGCCTCCTGCATGTTCGTAATCATGACCTCGATCGTCTCCTCGGATATATTGAGAGCCCTCAGAAGCTGCATATCCACGCAGAGGTATTTTATCGGGAGTTTGAGATCGGTTGCATAGATCTTTGCAAGATATGGGGTAAAGAAGAACCCCTGAGTCGAAACAGCGAAATCATCCCCTGCAAATATCTTCTGATATTTCTCAAGCTCCTGCAGAGATTGCATCTTCTCTTTTCTGATCGCAGCATCTGCCTCGCCGTCCAGATCCAGTTTCGATGCTGCATCGTGATAGAACTTCTCAACACCATCGAAACCAAAGTAGAAGAACCATTTCCGGAGATGGTCGTTTCCGAACCTCTCCTTCATCCGCTCTGCCCAGCGCAGGTTCCGGGTCACGATGTTGAGTTCTGCGGCAGGAGCGCGTTTTATCTCTTCGACGGTACATGTCGGGAGTGTCAGATTCACACTGACGCCCATCTCGCCAAAGATATGCTTGATCTCCCGAAGCTCGCTTCTGAATCCGTAAGTGAATCTGCCAAATGACTCGATGTTCACAAGATTCGGGGCGATCTCCTGCTCCTCCATCAGTTGATCCACGATCGAGAACATCACTTCCTCGTGCCCGCAGCCCCGCAGATCGTACGCCGGAGATCTCGAAGGATCCTTCCACGATTCCGCATAGTCTCGCATCATCATATCGAGCGACTCCCTGCTCCGGTGTGCGAAGCCCTCTGACGGGACATGCAGAAGATCGCAGGGGAGATCGAGTTCTGTGATGACGCCTGAAACGTCATCGCCGACCAGACCCGAGATGCATGTTGGAAGGACAGCGATTAATGACGGATGGAACCGGTGATAGACCTCGCCAATCTTCTCTCGCAGCTTATCCTCTCCGCCATAGATCACATCATTCTCGTTCAGATTCGTGCATGGCAGATTGTAGATTGGTGCATACATCTTGCGTGGCTTCAATCGCTGGTGAACAGCGCAGCCGGCAGGTCCGTGTATCAGCGGTACTGCGTTCTCGATCTCTGATACCGCATAGACGGATCCGGAGAGCTTACAGTTTATTCCATAGCGGTGAAACTGCCATGTTGTGCCCTGGTGGATGCCGTTGAAGACGCGGTCACGGAATATCTCATGGAGTACATTTTCTTTCTCATTTGCCATGTTGTGTAGTTGTTTGCTTATTTGCATGTTTATATCACCGTTCATCTTCGTTTACATTGCCGAATATCTCGAGCGTGTAGTCGGATGCTGCGACTGATAATGTTAGCAGCAACAGGATTATGATTATTCCAACCAATGTTGTATCCAATTTCATTATATAGTACTTCCTTATTGTCTATTTTTACTCTGTATGGTCATACATATAATGTATGCTACATAGCGTATGCAAACTGTAGCTATTCTATCCAGTACTTAAAACTTCCTATTGATATCATAACACAAACCAGTGAGCATACCCCACTCTCCATACCATATGAACGACGATTTCGGTTTTGTCTACACATCCCCCCTGCCGAAAAGATACGCCGCAAATAGAACAACGACCACATCAAAGAGGATGAGCACCCCAAGATCATGCCATAAGCTGAAGCTCCCTGTGCCGACCATAAGAATCCGGAGCCCATCCACACCATACGTGAGTGGATTGAGAATCACAACAGTCGAGAGCCATCCAGGCAGCTTTTCGACCGGGAAGAAAGCACCACTTAAGAAGAATATGGGCATTACGATCAGCTCCACGATCAGTCCGAACCCTTCCATGCTCTCCATCTTCGTTGCAATAGCAATCGCAAGTCCTCCGAATCCGATGGCTATCAGGCTTATGGTGACCAGCATACCGCAGTAGTCGATGATGCCCATCCGTATCTCCAGCACCACGCAGAGAAGGATGGTTATCAGTATCGCTCTGATCAGGGATGTTGCCATGCCACCAAGAAGCTTACCCATGACGAGAGAGACCCTTGACACAGGAGCAACGAGCAGCTCTTTCAAGATTCCAAACTCCTTATCCACGATGATGGACATACCGGAGAATGTTGATGCAAATAATACCGTCATCGCAATGATTCCTGGAGCCAGAAACGCTGCATAGCTGATCTCGCCATACCGTACCCCGAATGCCGAGCCAAGCCCGAGTCCGAATGCACAGAACCAGATGAGCGGCATCGCTATCGATGCCACAATTCTTGACTTTGCACGCAGGAACCGGATAACCTCTCTCCGGGCGATCGCACGTACCGCTCTCAGATCGGCTCGCCATCTCACACCGGGACTCATCGCAGCCTCCCGAATCCCATCGGATGATTGATTCTGTTTGCGGACACCCGGTCTCGCGTATCTCTGCCCGTATAATGGAGAAAGACCTCGTCCAGCGTAGGGCGGACACCATCTATGACTGATTTCAACTCGTCTGGCGTGCCGATGGCAACGATCTGCCCATGGTCGATGATTGCGATTCTGTCACAGAGTTTATCAGCCTCGTCCATGTAATGGGTGGTCAGAAAGACCGTGAGCCCCTCATCTCTCCTGAGCGATTCGATGTGATCCCAGATCCTCTGCCGAGTCTGGACATCGAGCCCCAGCGTCGGCTCATCGAGGAAGAGAACCCTCGGATAGTGGATCAGCCCTCGTGCAATCTCCAGCCTCCGCCGCATTCCGCTCGAATACTCCTTTATGACAGACCCTTCCCACCTCTTCAGGTCAAAGAGCTCGAGGAGATCATCGACCCGGTCAGTGCTGACATCATATATCCCTGCATGAAGCTGGAGATACTCCCTGCCAGTCAGCCAGTCATCGCTGGTGTGGTCCTGAAAGACTACGCCGATCTCCCTTCTGATCTTCCCCTGTTCCTTTGAGATATCAAGTCCGCAGACCGTAGCCCTGCCATCGCTCGGGCGCAGAAGTGTTGTGAGCATCATGATCGCAGTCGTCTTTCCAGCGCCATTCGGACCGAGAAACCCGAATATCTCGCCTGCGGATACCTCAAAGCTTATATGATCCACGGCTGTGAAGTCCCTGAATCTCTTTGTGAGGTTCGATACTTCGATCATCTAATCACATTTACAGGGGTGCGTCCCAGCGTCGCCGTGACATTTCAGTATCTGCTCTGGCGTGCACTTCTCCGGATTGTGTTCGCAGTCTTTCAGGCAGTCTTCATCACCACACATCGTTATTTATCCCCTTTATGACTGGTTATAAGGTTTCGTAGTTCCTCAACCGATCTTACAGGTGGCGGTGACGAGATCAGTAGCGCATTCACGACTGCATCTTTCTGGTTCTTGATGCCAACCTCTGTACCGGACGGCACGAGCATCGCAGTTCCACTGGAGAGCGTTACCGTTTCGCCTCCGGATATTACCTCAAGCTCGCCGCTCAGACAGTATAGAATACCTTCTCCGGGGTGTGCATGAGGAGAGACTTCAAGACCTGCGGGGATCTCAAGATGTATAACCGCCAGATTCTCGCCGAATATCAGCGGCTTCATTATGCCTTCCGAAGTCTCCAGACCTTCAACTTCACCGATGTTTCTTATCTCTATTCCCATTTTATTGCACCCCCTTCTTTGCAATTACAATCGTCGAAGGGTCTTCTGGCGTTGCGATATCAATCATCTGCACATCAGAAAACCGCTCTTCTTTCAGCAGATTAACGAACTCATCCCTGGTATATATATGATGGGGATGTCCGAGAATAGATAATCAGAGATGCCATAATGCAAAGGTAACAGAACTTTTTCCGTCATCAAGCATCCAGTGATTGGAGATCAGTATTCCACCTTCGTTTAATGCCCCATATATCTTCTCCAAAAGTTCATGAATTGTCTCTTTGGTGTGATAGAACCCTGAATGCGAGACAAAAATAGCATCATATCCCTTGCCAATGTCATCGCTATCGAAATCTCCTGCCATTACTGTTACCCTTTCCTCCATTCCGTACTGGGAGATGAACTCACCGGTTACTTTAACCACTGGTGGAAGATCGAATACAATCGCCTCAAGCTCCGGATTCGATTGAGCAAAGGCAATGGCATGAAGACCATGCCCACCGCCGAGGTCGAGTAGTTTTCTTTCTCTTTTAAATTCAGGTATATCCCTGACTTCTTTGACTACTCGATGAAGAGTACCATGTTTGCTTGCTTCTGCCATCGACAGAATGAAGCTTCTATCAAACACTCCTTTCTGTTCATCCGGTTTTTGTGGTATGCCCCCTTCTCTCAGCGCTTGACCGAGCTTTGGCCATGCATCATAAGCATTCGCGTAAAGATTGACCAAATTGCCTTGATAAAATGGTTTATTCTTTACAAGAAAAGTTCTTGCTAATGTGGCATTGATATATTTACCGTCTGTTTTTGAGAGAAGTTGTAATGCAGCTAAAGCGTCCAAGAACTTATTTGTAAGTCCAAAGTCGGTGCCAATCTCCTCGGATACTTCCTTTGCGGTTTTCGGCTTCTCAAGCAAGGAAAATACGTCATAATCCATGGCAGTGTACAGCACCTGCGCCGCTTGATAGCCTTTCGCCATCTCATCTATCGATTTTGAATCGATCTGGGGTTCTGGTATATTCATATCCATTGTTATCTACGCTCCTTTGGTTCAGGTATGTGCGAGTATATCTCTTCGATGGTGATCAGCACAGCGGCTCTTGGTTTCAATCGTTTATGCATTTCACTTATCTTGCGAGATCTTTCGCTTATTTCGGGATCATCTACTTTTCCAAGCGATTCTTTTCGCCTCAGAGCCTTCTCTTTCATTATATCAAAAGCCCTCTCGTAAATCTCACCGCTTTTAAAGATCTTTGCTTTACCCTTCAACTGGTAGGATTCCAATCTTTTGAAATCTGTGAACGATATTGCAACCTCCGTATTCTCTTCGAGATTCCTTCTCGTCTTCTTGAATAGCACGTCCACAATCAATAATTCTTCATCGCTTATCGCATGTACCAGACCGATGGGAACCACGTTTGGCTTTCCTTCCGGTGTGGATGTAGCCAGATAAACGATGTTCTCATCCAGCATCTGCTGTATCTCTTCACTCATTCTCATTGTCCTTCCTCCACTTATCATAGTGCTTTTCATTCCAGTCCATGCATTCGATCATGATTTTATACCTCCTTATTTCCGATGATGAGTGCAGACGGACTTGTTTGAGATGATATATCCAGAAGACGGATATTTGAAAATCCTGCGTCCCGAAGTAGCTCGATATACGCATCTTCAGTGTAGATATGATGCCAGTCGCCTCGCAGGGACAGCATCAGGTCGAAGAGAACCGATGTGGGCGGAGCGGTCCGGTCATCGTTCAAGATCCAGTGTTTGAGCATGATTGAACCGCCATCATTCAGCGCATCGTGTATCTTCTTCAAGATACTGAAAAGCACATCCGGCTTTCGATATAAGACATCGGATGCAAAGACGATGTCATACCCATGCCCGATATCATCCAGGGCGAAGTCCCCTCCGGCGACACTGACCCTCTCGTTCATATCATACCGTTTTATGAACTCTCGTGTAACCTCTGTAACAGGTGGAAGATCGAAGACTGTGGCATCAAGTTCCGGATTCATCTCAGCAAATGCTATCGCATAGAGCCCGTGTCCACCTCCAAGATCGAGAAGCGTTCTTGCTTTCTGAAATTCAGGGATGGTTGACACTTCTTTTGCGGTTCGATGGAGACTTCCCCGCATCGAACCTTCAGCCATTGCCAGAATAAAGCTGGGATCGAACACATCTTCAAACCTTTCATTCTTCTCTTTCTGCACATCTCCTTTCAGGACCGAACCCAGTTTAGACCATCTGTTAGAGCTATTTCCAGATAGCTTGAGCATATTTCCCTGATAAAACGGGCTGCTCTTCATGAGAAAGGTCGAAGCAAGCTCTGCGTTCGTATATCTGCCATCATGCTTTGATAGGAGTTGTAATGCTACCAGAGCATTCAGAAACTTCTCGGTCAGGGATGTGTCGGTCCCGATCTCCGATGATATCTGCTCCGCGGTCTTTGATCCTTCAATAAGATCGAATATGCCAAAGTCACGGGCTGTTGCTATGATGTGCAACGCTTCACAACCTTTTACCATCCTATCCAGCGGTTCCGAACTGATTTCCGGAATAGTATCCAATACTTTCATTTTATTCTTTCCTCCTTTTTCTGGCGGACGGTCGAGTATATCTCTTCTACATCCACGAGAACTGCGGATTTCACCTTCAGGTCTGTGGGTCCCTGCCGTCTTTTTCGCATCTCTTCCACCATCTTCTCTGCCTCTTCGAAGAGCTCACCGCTCGTGAAAATATTTGCTCGTCCTTTGAGCTGATATCCACGTGGTGCACCTTTTCCGAGCACCTCGACCGCGATCGCGACATCGGGGTTCTCAAGCAAGTTCTTCTTTGTCTTGTCAAACAGAACATCCACGATCAGTAACTCGCTCTCACTTATCGCACGTATGCCGCCCACAGGAACCACATTCGGTATGCCATCCAGAGATGTGGTTGCCAGATGGACCAGATTCTCGTTTATCATATCCTGTATTTCCATGCTCATTTCCATGTGGAATCATCCTCCTTTTTCGTATTCATTCGCTCACATAAGCGATATGATAGTAAACTAATACTGAACAAGACTTCCATCCACCTTCGCTTTGTTGACCGCATACCTGAACGCCAATAAACTTGACGGTACCAGCACCACTGAGAATACCAAGAGTGCAATTATTTCAGGAGCTAATGCGTGCAGCGAGTAGCCCTGCAGAAGCGCATGTCTCATCCCGCTCAGCGAATACGTGATCGGTAAAATATGCGAGACAG
>JAUVWP010000112.1 GCA_030604085.1 Methanosarcinales archaeon
ATAACAACAGCAGTATCCACATACACCGACCGCATATCGATGCCGGATCCGGACAATTTCAAGTTCCTCGTCTACTATGCATGGCTTAACAGTACAAACCTGGACATAGATTGGGCAGAATCCGGATTGGAACTGGTTATGGTCGCTGATAGCAACGAGGATGAAATTAGGGCGGTACAGGATGCGGGTGTTAAAGTCTACTACTACATAACGTTGGGTCGCAGTTATAATGATTCCAAGGATAAAGCCGGGTGGTATGCGAACATAACAGCTGAAATGGACGCCCATAACTACACCGATGGTTTTGTCTGGGATGAACTCGACCCTGGGTTTTTTGACCCTGGCTATGGTTGCATTGGTGGAACAGGCAACAAGGCCAAGTTTGATTGGTATTTGGAACAACTAAACGATCACGCACACAACAACCTGACATATAACAACCGGAGTAAGAAAACAGTTGCTAACGGGGTGCGATATTATGCAAATCACTGTGGCAGCGATTATTACATGTGGGAGAGCTTTATGAGCAGTTACCACGGAAACGTTTCCATTCCGGACTATTATTATTGGGACTTCTTCAACACGACAGATATGGGGGATAATGCTAGCATATCGATAAACGGCATCAAAAAATACGAGTATCTACGAGATAACGGCGTATTGAATAAGACATTGGTCCATTCGTTTGGCGAGCCGGATGATGACAACAAGAGTATTTATGACTATATCGCCTCTCGCGTCCTTGGGGTGAAAGGGTTCAGTTACGCGGACATCGGTAATTTCGCTACCGAACCACCGAGAATCGCCGAGGGGTTGAAATGGGATCTCGGCACCTGGATGAACTATGACATAGATGCCGACGCAGGTACCCTGAGCGGTCGGTTCACGAACGGGTATGTGAGGGATTATGTAAACTGGTCGTCCACTCACAATTCCACTAATTACACCACCGACCTGATCTCCGACCCGCTGACCGCACATCTGCTGAACAGTTCGTCAGGGGTAACAGGGCTGGACCTCTGCCTGATTAGGGGGCAGGTGGACTTCATGCATGGCGTTCTCAGGTCTTCGACCGATATAACTGGGTGGGACTCCTGGCATCACAATGCCACTGCCGCAGTCATTCTGGACGCTTTGAACGGGACTGCTACGTTGTATGTCGATGATGTTCTTGCTGCAGAGCGCACATTCCCGAAGGGTCTGCCGTTTGACTTTACTGGCAGCAATCTGACTATCGGCGCTAACAATACCGGCGCTTATGGTTTCAATGGCTCTATCGAGGAGGTTCAGATATATGATAGTTAAGCGCTGGTGAGATCTGGTATTGTGCTTCGCATGAGCGCGTCCGGGCACGCGGCTTCACGCGAAGCACCAACCTATAAATATAATCAGTAACCACTATTACATGGGGGAAAGTGACCTTGTACACATACACGTCAACCATACGCAAGCTCGGCATCTATTTCGCGGAGCGGCGCAGCTCATACACAGATCTCACCACTGCGCTTCGGAAGGCACAGATACCACTGCCTGTTGACAAATATCTTGCCAGATCGGCATTCATATCAGCACTGGTTGCTGTTGCTGTGTTGCTGTCATCCTGCCTCATCGCAATCCCGCTCTCCTCGACGTTCGGACTGAAGGTATTCCTGTTCCCACTTCCGGTTTCGCTGGTATTCGGGGGCATCACTTATAGCCTTTTTAAGTATTATCCGACGTTTCGGAGCAATGATACGGCAGCAAGCATCGATCGGTCGCTGCCCTCCGCAATCACATACATGTATGCACTCTCCCGCGGCGGCATGGAACTGATCGAGATCCTTGAGTCGCTTGCCAAACAGCGGCGCGTCTATGGTGGTGTTGCAGATCATGTCGGATACATCGTCAGGGATATCAGGTATTTTAACGTCGATATCATACAGGCTATGCATGATGCGAATGATCGATGCCCGTCAAGGCACATGAGGGATTTTCTTGATGGGCTGATCACGGTGCTCGACAGCGGCGGCAATCTCACCGAATATTTCAGAGCCAAGGCAGCTTATTACTATGAGCGTGCTGAGGCAGATCAAGAAGAATACTTAAATTCGCTCGGCATGGTTGCTGAAGGTTACATCACGGTCTTTGTTGCGGGACCGTTGTTCATGATGACCGTGCTCGTGGTGGTCGGGATGATCGACAGCTCTTCGATTATCCTCTTACAGGCGCTGATCTACGGGCTGATCCCAGGAGCTACTGCGATGTGCATCATCCTCTTAAACATCATGGCTGGTTCGCAGGAGGAATCCCGCGGTGTTCCCGCAACTGCAAAACAGCCGGATGTTTTCGCGGGAATCGAGGTAGTACCCTCCGAGGAAGCTGAGCTTTTCGCCCAGCTTGAGCGTGCTGAAGCCATCGGGAAGTACAAAAAATTCTTCAGAAACCCGCTTAAAGCGTTCTTTGAAAATCCCGGCTACGTGCTGTTGCTGACCGTTCCCGCGGCACTCATCTATGTCCTAATCGACGTTTACATGAAGGGATATCTCTCCCTCCAACCGGTCATCGATACAGTGGCCGGTATTGCAGATAACGCATCCACAATGGCATTTCCGGCCATCCACATTCTTGATGATGTGATCATATTCGGAATGTTCGTCCTGCTTGTCCCGTTCACGTACTTCTATGAGAAACGTACGCGGAGGATCAAGAGTATAGAGAGTGAGATGCCTGAGTTCCTGAGAAGACTCGCATCGATGAACGAGGCAGGGCTCACATTGACAAGCTCGATCAGGGCATCTCTCAAATCCAGACTCGGTGTGCTTGATCGTGAGATCAGGCGTATGTGGAAGGACATCGAGTGGGGTGCCACCACATCCGAGGCGATGGCACGGTTCGAGAGGAGGGCGAGGACTGCCATGGTCACCCGCACCATCACGCTTATCATAAAGGCGAACGAGGCGGTCAGCGATATTCGGAGGGTGCTTCAGATTGCGGCTGCCGATGCCGAGGCAGCATACCGCCTGAAACAGAACCGGTTCAGCAACATGGCAGAGTACGTGATGATCATCTACCTCTCATTCTTTGTCTTCCTCTTCATCGTGTATGTGCTTGCCGCGCATTTCATAACCATGGTCCCGGTAGGCGATGCTACTGAAAACTTAAGCGAGGGCATGACGATGCTTGCGCAGTACGATGCTAATAGATACATCCTCTTGATGTTCCATGCAACACTGATCCAGGGGTTCTGTTCAGGACTCGTTGCCGGTGCGATGGGATCCGGAAGCGCATACTCAGGGCTCAAGCACTCGCTTATCATGGTGGCGATTGCGTACATAATCTTTACACAACTCGGGCTGGCGTGAATGTCAGAAAGCGTCGCCTCGGATTGTGGGTTTTTATACCACTCCTGACACTGTCGATTTTTGCTCCGAAAGTAGGGGGCACATTTTCGGGTCTTTGGTAACGACTCTGTCGTCGATTCTTGCGTTATCTCGCGTTGCGGTGACCAAAACCCCGGAGACTTTTTGATATTTCGGAATAGGGTTTTTTAGAAAACCACAGGGGACGCAGAGTGACACAGAGGGGGCGAAAGATAAAAATAACAACTCTCTGTGATCCTCTATGCTCTATGTGGTTAAATCCGGTGACTTTTACCGCTTGTGTGGGATCGATTTTACCCCACACATCTCGCGCAGCGTCGCACCAAGCTCGGACTCCACGATATGGCTGACTCCAAGCGTCTTCGGGTGCAGATCGATCTCTACGACGACCGCATCATGCCCCATCTCCTTAAGCGGGAGCACCTGCCGCGGACCGTTGGTGATCGATATCACTTCCATTCCTGAAAGCGACTCCATCGGAAGCGCGTGCGGGACTCCTGATATGACCGCGAAATCGAAGTTCGGGTATTTCTCGCTGATGATCTTTCCTGCCACAGTCCCTGCAATCGGGTACTCGTCAAGCCCGCCGATCATCTCGTGAATCTCGACCCCGCGCTCGTGCAGGTCATTAAGGATATCCACCGCATACTGCCGGATTCGCGGAAGCCCGATCCCTGTATCGAGGTTTGCGATGTTGACGATCTTTGATTCCGACCCGATCTGCTCTGCGCATTCAGAGACCGCGAGAAGGACGTCAGCAAACATGTACGCAGTCTCCTTCTTTGCATTTAAGATGTTGACGCAGTTTTTCCCGTCTTCCAAGAGTCCTATGATCCGCTCTGCAACCTTGTACTTGAGATCGCCCCTCGATGGCTCGAGATACTCCTTGCTCGCTGCCCCGTGCTCCTGTTCAAGCCGGGTCGCCTCCAGCAAGAGCCCGCTCTGCCGTTCAAGCTCGGCATCATCGATGATCCCTACGTCCCGTGCAGCTTCGAGGGTCATGATCACTCCGTGGGTGTTCTCATGGTAGCCGGCATGTACCTCGACCACAATCACCGGAATATCGGTATCCACATCCTCGACCGCCTGCTTGAGGTCCTCGCCTATGATCATGCTGGTGCAGGTTCCGACGATCCCGATACGCTTCGGATGCCAGAGGTCGATGACCTTTTCGAGGAGCGACGAGAGCGCTTCGCGCCCGCCAAAGACAAAGTCGGTCTCGTCCATCGCTGTTGTGACAACCCGTAGGTCGTCTTCTTCGAGCAGGCGGGCGTGTTTGAATGAGCAGCCCGGAGGTCCGTGCAGGATTGCAACGTCGGCATCCAGATCGCGCAGCGTGTAAAGCGCCGCGACGATCGCGCTCGGACGCGGATGCATTATCTTAATGTCGTCCATTGTGTGACTTCTGGGTGCCGATGGTATTAATATTTGTTATTCAGAGGGATGTCAATTCATCCGGTGCTCTGGTTCATTTCAATAGAGAATTTGAGAACAAATTGTGGGAACGGGGATAGTTCAATGATCTGAAGCATTTCCAAGGGGACGCGGATCGAGGTGGATAAACTTTGTGAGAGCAGCAACTGGGTCAACCGGATCTATGAATCCTTTTGCCAATGATGTAAGCGATCACCAAGGCTATTCCAGCCGCTGTTGTTAACAAACCCGAAATTCTCAATCCACTCACCATGCCCGGTTCTGTGAAGTACGATCCAAACAGCAGCGCCGCCCCCAGTAAAGAAAAGAACAATCCGGTAATCAATTTGTGTTCAGGTTTCTCTTGCTTCTCCTCTGGCTTCCATAGTCCCCGGTCTATCAGGTCAAGCTTCTTCTTATGTTCCAGATAAGCCACGAATGCGTAGCACGCAATTGCCGCGATTATTATCAAGACCCAGTCAGTCATACTACATATCAACGTTAAGAGACGTATTTAAAGTTAATCATCTAATAATTTTCACTACGAAACGTTTATTAACTATGTGTTTCCGTAACATAAATCTGATGATGTCAAAAACTATATCAATAATTATCATACTTTTGATGACATCGATAATACTTGCAACCCCCGCAGCAGCATCACAGACAAGCGTCAACGTCAATTCTCCCGAAAAGGTGGATGGTGATTTTATTGTCACGATAGAGATAGAAAATGCCGTCAATCTCGATTCAGGGCAGTTTGATCTCTATTTTGATCCTGCTGCTGTGAATGTTACAG
>JAUVWP010000073.1 GCA_030604085.1 Methanosarcinales archaeon
GCCAGAGGAAACGACCACATCGTGCTGGTCAGTGATGTAAACAGCAACTACGGGCGTGAACTTGCAGATGCGATCTCGGTCGTGTCCAGATCAAACACCACGGTCTACGTTGTAGCGCAGACTCCGACCCGGAACGATGCGAGCGTCGAGATCATCGGGAGCAAGACCGTGATCATCGGCAACAAGAACGTTTTTGGGATCGTTGTAGCGCAGGCAGGAACGCATCCCCTGTACGAACTCGTGGTCAAGGTGGACGATGAGGTCGCCTACCGGAGCGAGATCGAACAGAATGAGCGGATCAAGGTGCTGAAGATCCCGCACACGTTCGATACGCTTGGCAGCCATGTGCTATCCGCGGAGATCACCCCGAAAGGTGGTGGTAGCGATTACCGCTCAGCGAACAATGTCTTTAAGAAGGCGGTGTATGTCATGCCGAAGCCGGAAGTCCTGCTGGTCACGGATGTGCAGTCGAATCTTCGGGACATCGTGTGCGATCAGTACGATGCCCGCATAAGCACGCACCTCTCAAAACTCAATGGGACAAAGGCGGTGATCCTTGACAACAGGTACCTCGATTCGCTGCCGGCTGGCGAGATCGAGATGCTGCGGGATTTCGTGGGCGACGGTCGCGGTCTTGTGGTGGCAGGCGGAGACCGGTCGTATGACCGGGGCGGGTATCTGGACTCTGAATTCGAAAAGATTCTTCCGGTGAAGTCGTATCCGAGCGAGTACTACGGCAGGAACGATGTCGTGATCGTGATGGACATCTCGGGAAGCATGAGGGACTCAGAGATCATCTCTGGGAGTGGCGTATCGTTTCTCGATTACGAGAAGGGGCTGGTAATCACCATACTGGGCGACAAGGAGTTTCGGGACGATTATGTGGGCGTGGTCGGCTTTGGCGGGGAGGCGTATGTGGTATCGCAGCTTGTCTATTTCGGGCATGAACCGACGAGGGAGTCGCTTAAGGATACCATACGGATGATCGCGCCGACAGGGCAGTTGATCACGCCTCTGGAGGACGGGCTATCCATGGCAGAGGAGATGCTTGCCAATTCTGCCGGAGCAAAGGATGTGATCATCCTCTCTGACGGCAATAAAATCGACTACGGGAGTTCACTAACGATTGCAACCGGGCTGAAGGACAAGAATGTACGTCTGCACTTCATCCATGTGATGAGTTCGCCAACCAGCGTGCTGAGCTCGTATGAAAAACTTGCCGATACAGTGGGCGCTATGTATTACCAGACCTCGTATCCGAAATCGATCAACATCAACACAGACCAGCCAGACGCAGAGCCGACGCCAACACCGCCGCCGGAAGAAGCCGGCACCTACGCAGTCTCGGTATTCGACACGAACCACTTCATCACAAGAGACCTCGAACTGTCAGGAACCATCACCGGATACAATGATGTCACACCGAAACTCGGTGCCAAGAGACTCGTTGCGACGGGTGACGGAAAACCGGTCGTATGTGCGTGGAGGTACGGGCTTGGGCGGGTCGTTTCGTGGAGCACTGATAACGGCAACCAGTGGAGTTCCTCGCTCTACACCGAGAACAACTCGCAACTGATCTCGTCCACGATCAACTGGGCGATCGGCGATCCGAGACCGGAAGTTGGCATGGTGATCGAGGCAGACGACATATTTTTCGGCGAGAGTTCCCGGATCACCATCACCTCCGATACCATACCAAGCCTGAACTTTGGCGGAAGTTCGCTCGATATATCAAGGATCGCTGAAAACACGTACACAACAGAGATCGATCTGGGTGAGCAGGGTGTTTATTATCTCTCTGATTACGGGATCGCTGTGAACTATCCGCTCGAATACAGGGATGTCGGGATGAATCCGGATGCGGAAAAGACCATCCAGTCGTACGGCGGGAAGGTCTACAACGAAAGCGAGGTTGGGATGCTGCTCTCTGATGTGCGGCGGAAGTCTGTGAGGACCGTGTGCGAACCGATGGATCAGAAGATACCGTTTATCCTTGCAGCGCTTGCGCTCTTCCTGCTTGAGGTGATCGGTCGAAGGGTGCGGGAGATTATGAGGAAGAGGGATGAATGAGCTTTCGGAGCGGTTGGTAAAGCATGATTCGACCAGAACGTTTTCTATGGGTATGATTCGGGACGTGACCGAGAATAAGCTCAGATATTATGAACACGTCATTAAAAAATTCGAGAGAAGATACGGTATGAATTTTAGCGATTTCTCTGAGAAGTTGGAGCAGGGAGCTACGATAAAGGAAGAAGACGACTGGATGGAATGGGAAGCTGCGGTAAACATGCTCGACGCAGGCACAATCGAATTATTCAGTGAAATCACTGGATTTTGTGGCAGATAAATTCGTGCAATTCGTGGCATTCGACATCATTCATGACCTCTTGGTGCTGATTTTATCACGAATGACACGAATAAACGAATGTCACGAATCGAGTAAATCGGCGGAAATCACTGGATTTTTAGATAGTTACCTCGACGCATAAGCGACCAACGCCTCACGTGCCATGCGGACGGCTTCGGCAATCGCATCGCTTGTCACTGCGTAACGCCACTCTTCGATGATTGCCCCCCACGCCATACCGCTTTCAACCTGTTCCAGTACATCCGCGATCATGATGCGTGTGCCGCGGAATGTTGGTTTGCCATGACAGATGGTGGGGTCGGCTACGATGTATCGTCCTAATGTTTTTGTTTCCATCGTTACGGTTTCCATTGTTTTTCACCTGATGTAGTCCGGTTCGCTTCTGCGACTGTCGCGGTGGTGCAGATGGTTGATTGCAGATGTGATCGCACGCTTTCCGTGGACTGCCGCGTGTTTGCCGAAGAACTGGGGTTTTCCGGGTGCGGAGTGGGTTGAGGTCATATTATCTCCTTTGTTTTATTTTCTGTCGGGTGATGTGGGTCATAAACCAGCCTGTCAATCTGCGCACCTTATCCTTAAGTCGCCCTCCCATCTCCTTTACTTTGGTCGTAAACCAGCCTGTCAATCTGCGTACCAACAATTTTAATCTGCCGTCCGAGCATTGTTTGGTTTTCTTTGTTATATGTTTAATTTCGATAAAAATGTATAGAAATACTGCACACAGTCCCGTGATGAATAAAACAAGGACGATATCTTTCCAAACAAGATGTTGCTCCGATGTTACCGGTAGTAACCATAAAGGCAATATAACCCCAACTATTGTGAAATAAATAAGTGAGAAGATGAGACGTTTGAAATGTTCAGGCAATATTATTTGACTAACTTGATGCTGCAATTCCTGTATTTTAGCGTTCTTATAGCTGATTTCTGTATCATTCTTCCTTGTAATTTCTTGATATCTGTTATAACGGTCATATTTATGTGGATTGGCAAGAAGAAAAGGTAAATTCGGCTGAACAGCGTATGAATTCCTTAAACGTGCTGCTTGCGCTACCAGTTCCCCAATAGACCCTAAACTAGGGTTTAATCGTACCTCCTCTTCTTTTTCCACGCGCATCCCATCTATCAACACCTTATATTCTTCTTTGAACATAGAAATAAATTTTTCATCGGGAATCCTGATCCTATTTCCTTCAAGTAACTCTTTTAGCATCTCATCAGTAGCAGGCAAATCTTCTAAATCCAATTCTGGTTTTTTAGCTCGTAAAAAACTATTGACACTTTCTTCATCTTTTTTTCTGTCTTCTTCCTCATCTTTTCTATCAATTTCTGCAATGTATTCTAAAAGTGGAGCATTTTGTCGTTCTAATTCTTTTATTTCTGCATCGATTTCATTAATTCTTTTCTCTATTCGACTTCTCTCACTTGCCATCATCATGACCCTACTTGTAACAAATGCACCTATTAGCCCAACTATAGCTGCCGCAGATTGTGCTAGTGCTGAATAAAACCAATTTGGGTCAGGGGCACTCATGTTTCACCTTCTACCACCTTAATCTCCTCCTCCGTCAGCCCATACAAATCATAAACCAGCCCGTCAATCTGTCCATCAACAATCTTTATCTGCCGCTCGTAAATCTCCTTGTCCCGCTCCATTCTCGCCTCGCGGTATTTCTTCTGCAATCCGAGCATGTTATCCACCAGAGAAACAAGTTTATCGTGCTTTGCTACTTCTTTCGGATTGGAGAAGTCTATTGTGTGGATTGGTAGTTGTGAAATGACTTTTGGTTTTACTTGAGCTAATACCCTCCCTGATTCTATTGAAATCAACCGATAAAGAAATTTAAAAAGTTGAGAATTTAAAATCGCCATCAGATAATGGGGATTTATTTTCTCTATTGGACTGAACATGTACAACCCATCAGTTGCGTAAAAAGAATCGCCATCAAGAGCAACAATTATCTCATCTTCGGTTATAACACCAAGAATCTTTTTATTTTTAGTAAATATGCTTTCCTTTCTTGGTCGATGAAGAGCATACATGGGATGCTTTTTTTGAACAACTTCTTTACAGGTTATTCTATCCTTGAATTGTTTGATGTAAGCACAAATATTTGGTATTTTGCTGAAGTCATCCCTTTTCGTGGTATAAATCAAATAATCCCCCTGGTAATCTATGAAATATCTTTTTACCTGCTTACCACCGGTCAGAACTTTCTTTAATTTGAAAGATTCTAATTTATATTTTTTAATAGTATTTCCGTTTACGATGAATGCCTCTTTGAGGTCGGGACTTGCCCCCCTCTGAATGCCATCATCATCCACTAAATTAGCAAAAATCTCGTTTGGTTTGGATTTAACCTTCTCTAATATTTTATAATCGCTAACAGAATTGGTTACAAACAATTTTCCCGGTATATTAAGAATTGCATCTTGATTAATAGATTCAAAGAGCGTTTCATCATTGATGCTACTTCTAATCTCATCTGGCAATTCTTTTGAACAGTCGATTACCTTGGTAGCAAGATCATCTTTCTCTTTGTGAAATATAACAATGCAAGAAGGTCTCGTCACTTTTACAAAAACGCCGTTTCCTAAATTAATAATTCTTGAAATTGAATAATTGGCAAGTAAATATTCCCTTAATTTGATATTTCCACTTTGATACAAAATTACATCAGGTATAATCATCCCAAGATACCCTTTTTCATTTAATTTGCATGAAAGTTGATAAACAAAATACATAAACGAATCTATCATTCTCACAATGATTTGTTTGTTTCTCTGTCTCAAATATTGGAGTTCTTTTCCATCAAACGCCGCCCCCCAAGGTGGATTCCCGATCACGCAATCAAACCCACCCCTGCCCATAATCGCCCCAAACCCCTTCACCGCATCATCCCAATCAAAAACATTGACCCGCCGCATCTCATCCTCATCAAAAAGTCTCGTCTGCCCCGCATCGTAAAAATCCGGTCCGATGAGCGAATTTCCGCACTTAATATTCCCCCCGAGATTCGGAAGTATACCCTCCATCCCCAATTTCACCTGCTGGTCTACGCTCTCCCTGCTTTCGTTCTCAAGCACCTTCAACTGCAAACTCAGCTTCGTAACCTCGACCGCCTGCGAGTCAATATCAACGCCGTAGATGTTGCTTAAAAGAATCCTCTTCTTCTCAGCCGTTGTCAGATACCATTCGTTCTCCCTGACCTGAAAAACCGCCTTCTTATGCTTCTTCGGCTTGTTCTTCACGTACCAGTCCAGATGATACGTCAGGAGATACGTGTACGCACCGATAAGAAAACTTCCTGAACCACATGCAGGGTCGAGTATCTTAATTTCCGCAATCTCTCCCGGCGTCTTTCCCGCAACCAGTTTACCAACTGTGTTCTTGACGATGTAATCAACGATATACTGAGGCGTGTAATACACCCCGCCCGCCTTCTTGACCTCCGGCTTCGTCTCCACCTTTGCCTGATGCCCCGCAGTCAGCCTGATGACCTTTCCCAGAAACTGCTCATACACATTCCCCAGGATCTCAACACCGAGAACTGAGAACTCATAAGGCGATTTCGGATAATACAGACTCTCTATAATCGCTTTCAAGACCTTATCATCAATCTTCAATCGAGGTGTTACCGCGTCTGCCCCAAAATCAAATATACCGCTGTTATATTTGGATTCCGCAAGTCTGAAACGATTTAGCAAATCCGGGTAAACGCCAGTGGATTCGGCTGTCGATTGCAACTGCCCGTCTGGTTCGATCCCCCTATCTTCGCAGATCCGCAGGAAGATGATCCGGTCTATGATCTTCTGCACTGCATAGTTTAACTCGTAGATAGACACATCGGGATTCCGAAGAGCGATGTTCTTAGCAAGCATCTCACGCCAGCTCTCAATCTCCTTTAAAAATTCGCTATCAACTTCCGCTGTGCCCCTCTTGCCTTTGGTCGATTGCGCATGCCGGTCAAAGCTCCCTTTGAGAATCGCATCCTTGGAAAAGACATCGTATATCTCATCAAACTTATCGAGATACTCCTCAAACGTATAATATCCAATCCGCCCCACACTGGCTTTGTCTTTCGGACCCGGCTTGATCCGGCAGTCATAGACCGATAACTCCTCAAAGTCCGTTACAATTGACAGCGGAAGTTTTGCGCTCCATGCATACCGCCTCAGTTGGTATGACGGGCTAATGTCCTCTTTTATGTTTACAGATGGTTTCTTCGCTTCGATGAAGAACTTCCTTTGACCGCCGATTCTGAAACTGTAATCCGGCGCTCTGGTCGAACGCCCCACTTATATTGCATCCTCGTGAACAACATCCTTGTACTGTTCTGCGTGACCTTGCTTATTGCTCACATCCCACCCCAGAGCTTCAAAGAACGGGTTAATAAATTCCTGCCTTACCTGCGTTTCGTTATATGTTGGCTTTTTGTAGACGTCAAGATTATACCTGAACCGCTCAACAAGTTTCTTGACCCTCTCTTTTGCTTGATCCTTCATTCCACCCTCCGGCATCATATTGAAAATAGTAAGCCATGATTCATTATATTTACTGTAAGCTCTCTGGTAATTCGCGTTGCACACACTTTTTCACCCTTCCAGAGGATCTGGTCATGGTAAGGAAGATTAAACCACAGAGGACACAGAGGATCACAGAGAGTTGTTATTTTTCTCTTTTGCCGACTCTGTGTCCCTCTGTGCTCTCTGTGGTTTTCCAAAACCTTATTTCGAAAATATCAAAAAGTCTCATGGGTTTTAGTCACTGCAACGCGAGATACCAAAGACCCTTACTGTAGAATCCCTACAGACATTTCCAAAACTTTCCAGCAGATAAAAAAAGAGATCACATAATCCTCGGAGCCTTGAAAAACCCCTCCTTCTTATTTGGAGCGTTTGCAAGTGCTGCGTCCTGTTCCAGTGAACCGGAAGCAATATCATCCCTGAATACGTTGTGAAGTTCGAGTACGTGGTATGTTGGCTCGACATCGGTCGTTATCTCGTCAACCTTCCCAAAATAGTCAAGTATATCATTCATCTGCTCGGCATACTGCTCTTTCTCCTCTCCGGTCAGTTTTATGCGTGCAAGCCATCCGATGTGCTCAACTTCCTCGGGCGTGATCATACGCTTTCGTTCAGGTGTCATGGTACATATTGGTATCGCCATATTGGTATCGTTTATATAGGACATAGATATACTATATAGAACATGCCACCAGAGAAGAGGAAAGTGCAGCTTACCGGCGGCGCAACGCTCATCGTGTCGCTGCCGATCAAGTGGGCAAGGGAGATCGGGCTCTCGGCAGGAGACGAGATATTCCTTGCGCCGCAACCAGACCGGTCGCTTCTGCTGACCACGCAGCCAAAGACCGATGAACAGATATACGAGGCGACCATCAAACTGGTCTCGGGCGAGAGCCAGGATAACAATCTCAGACTGCTGGTCGCGCACTATCTGGTCGGATACGATATCATAAAGTTGATCTCGCCCGGGGGTTTTGGCGCGTCCGACCGGAAATGGATCAAGGATGCTGTGCGGCAGCGCTTAATCGGGCTTGAGGTGGTCGGGGAGTCGCACGATGAACTGATCCTGCAGAGTCTTCTTAACTACCGCGATCTGCCGCTTGCAAAAGCGATGCAGAGCATGACCCGGCTCATCTCCTCGATGCATGAGGACGCCTTACATGCGCTTCGTAATCGCGATCTGGAACTTGCAGAGGACATCATCCAGAGGGATGACGAGGTTGACCGCTTCTACCTCTTGATCGTGAGACAGTTGAAGGCGGCTATCGAAGATCCGGGACTATCTGAGAAGATTGGGATAACCCATCCGCGGGAATGCCTTGGGTACCGGCTGATCTCAAAGAGCATGGAGCGAATCGGCGATCACGCCGAAAAGATTGCGCGAAACATCATCGAACTGGATAGCGGGGTCGAATCGATCGACCGGATCTGCGAGATGGGGGAAATGGCGCACGACGTCTTTATGAGGGGGATAGCATCGCTTTCAAAGGAGAATACAAAGGATGCGAACAGCGTCATAACAGATGCGGCAGAGGTCGTTGCGATGGGGATTGCTATTGATAAGGATATCCGGAAGGAGTGTAACATAACAGAGGTCAGCTTCATCCTTGAGAGCCTGCGGCGGATTGCCGAATACGGGGCAGATATCGCAGAGATCTCGATTAACTTAAACACCGAGGAACTGCGTTAGAGTGCAGGTACAGTCTTATCAGGTATTATGATGAGAGAACGCCGAGTGCGATCAGCATCACATAGATTATGGCAAATGCCAGTGTCGAGAGCAGCGCCACATGAACCTTGGTGAACCGGATCGCAAAAACAGCGTATACGAGTATGGCAAACCCGATTATAAGCGGGTAATTGGATAGCTCGATCGGTGTTTGGAGTAGTGTGACAACCATGATACACGAAATGGATGCATTGATATTTAAGACTTTCGGATGCATCAGCGCCCCCCGAACGCAAAAAAGATAGCGAAGGGATCGCTCCCTTCGTTCGTCATCGCCTGTACTGCCCGCCTACTCTCTGCGCCGCATCATCGCGTAAGCGACCGCAAGTATCCCTGCGATCATGAATACCGCGGTGAACCCGGGCGTACTCTTCTTCGCATCCCCTGCCGTCGTGCCTTCCGCCGCCGGTGCAGTCGCCTTTGCCGCCGCGGGTTTCGCCTTCGTCGGTATTGGCGTCACCTTGTCGCCCGGCGGCGCATCTGTCGCGGTCGTCGTTGCTGCCGGTGCTTTCGTTGCGGTCACGGTCGGTGTTGGGGTCTCGAACCATCCTGGCGGGTATGTGCCTTCGCGATCGCC
>JAUVWP010000016.1 GCA_030604085.1 Methanosarcinales archaeon
GCCAGAACCGACATCATCATGGCGTCTGTGGAGGCAGTGATCGAGGGGATCAACCGGCTGATGGAGTGATCCGGTTATCACGAATTCTGCACGGTAGGTATGGGTATGTGGATATGGTAGTCACAATTTGATAGTCCCGCCCGCGCCTTTTAGTCATCAGGCGCCCCCATCAGAGTGGGGGGCGCTCTGACATGGATTTCAATCCGGTATGAGCCCTTCCCCGTTGAATATCTTCATCGCCTCTAAAATCGTGAGATCCTCCGGCGGAACGATCAGGTCGGATTCTACGATGACATCCGCGTCAAGTGGCTTTCCGTTCTCCCGTATCAGCGATATGAAATTCCTGAGCACATCCCGAAACCTTGTTTCATCGCCGGACTCGATCAATCCAACGATCTCGTTGTCGAGTTCATTCAACTCATCCAGTAGGGAATCGCTCACCTCGTACTGACCCTCAGTAACGACTCTTATAATCATTTTTCCATCTCCGCTTTCAGTTTTGCAAGTTCGTCATCCACGCCTGTCGTGGTCTTCATTTTCCTGAGTTCCCGTTCGATCTCGTCCTCTCCCCCGATCTCATCGAGAGCCCCGAGTTCGACCATCTCATCAAGAGCCGCGGACTTCGCACGCATAGTCTCGGTCTTCTCTTCAGCACGCTCGATCGCAAACCCCACATCTGCCATCTCTTCGGAGATCCCGGTGACCGCCTCCTTCACCTTCACCTGCGCTTCAGCAGCGGTGTACTGTGCTTTTATCGTCTCCTTCTTCGTCCGAAACGCATTTACCTTTGCAGAAAGCTTCTTTTCGGTATTAATAAGTTTCTGCTGCTCTATCTCCTGCTCCTGGATCTGTGTGGTGAGATTTTCGATCTCGATCACATTGTTCGCCTTCCGTTCGAGCACGAGGCGTGCAAGATCGTCCCTGCCAGCATTAACAGAGTCTATTGCTTGTGAATCGAGTTTCTGGATGTTCTGCTGGAGTTTCACTCTCTGGAGTTCAAGCCGTTTCTTTGCAGTAATAACAGTGGCTGTGCTGCGTTTCACCTGCTGAAGGAGTTCTAATTGTTTCTGATACGAGTAGTCAAGCGTCTCTCTCGGATCCTCGTATCGATCAAGAAGTTTATTTGCCTTGGATTTTACCACAAGTTCCATCCGTTTGAATAAGCCCATAATTCCATAACAGGGATCGGATCATATAAAGATGTCGTCACAGGATTGCTTTAATAATTTTGTAGATGATATATATTAATATCACAATAATTATTGTCTTTGCCATGCCGAGCATGAACAGCAGGAAGTTATAGATCAGCATAACTATAATTACAGCGACTACGATCCGGATGATGTCGCCGAGTTGTATACCGAAATTGTTTTGCATCAGGATGATGGAGGATTGCAGCGATTAAAAAGTTTTCTGATGAATCCTTAGCGGTTACGGTTCTGTTTTCATCAGTAATGCCCTGCCTTCCATGCAGTGACATCGATGGATCGCCCACCATGGACGATTCATTACCACATTACCGCATCAGTACCACATCACCACCAGCAGGATCGTGATGATCTTTGCGATCATGCTGGATGCGTAGTGGATCGCTGTGATCGTAACTCCGAACTTTCCGAATAGCGAGACGTACATCGAGAAACTGTATTTCACATAGATCATCGTTATGACAACCATGCTCCCGACAAGAAGCGTTAATATCGCCTCTTTGTCGGTGACAACGCCATTTAAGAGCAGCGCGTGTACCGTTGCATACCCTGCCGTGAAGTGGATGAACTGTGCGATCAGCACATAGATGACGTCACCGGGCAGCCCAAGCAGATTCAGGATCGGGCTTGCCGCCTTTGCGATATATATTCCAGCGCCGAGACTCAGCAGGAACTCGATCGCAAGCATCGAGATAATCAGGATCGGAACAATCTTTCGGAGGGTCGGATACGCCTTCCTTGCCCCTTTCTTGATCGTCTGCCAGTCGAGTGCGATCGACCTGTCTTCCGACCGATCCGCACCCTCGATGGCGCATGCTCTCTTCGGAAGCAGCAGCCTCGATGCGATCAATGCGCCGAGGGTCTGTATGAATGCCGCAAATAGTGTGAGCAGGACATATACCCCGCCAACAGCGGGTCCCAACAATGCGATTGCGATCGGAGCATGTATCCGGAAGAGCGATTCGCCGAGCACGACCGGAAACATGCTCATCAAAACGGTCAGCGTCGTCTCGGTTCTGCCAACCTCTCCTCTCTTGTAGAACTCTGCAAGCATCGACTTTCCGCCGGTCGAACTCATGATGCAGGCAATAAGCGCAAGCACTGACCCGCGGGAGAGGTTGGAGATCCTGCACAGCCCCTTAGTGAGCACCCCGAACCGTGTTAAGATGTTGGTCTCGACGATGATACTTGCAAGCACCACACCGATCACAATGAAACCGATTGCCCGTATCAGATATACGGTGTAGATCACTTCACCCCCGCCTGGGTGATCATGAACTCGCAGGATACGCCCTCCGGTCTCGACCTGTGTTTCCGGATCACAAACCGCCGCCTGCCTGTGCCGATACGCTCGAGTTTGATGATCGCCTTTGAGAGGTGCTCGATCATTGTGCCGCCGACAGGGCAAAGTTCGCCAGAATCGATCTCTGTATAGACCTGATTGGTGATCACGACCGCAACATCGTACTTTCGTGCGATCCTGTGCAGGTGCGCAATCTGATTCGCAAGTCCCCTCCGAAGAGCAATGTTACCGTCGTTCTCGAGCGCAAGACGGTAGAACGTGGTTGCCGAATCCAGAACAACGAGCCCCACATTCTCATTGATGATCTTATCGATTTCTTTTATGGAAGAATACTGCTGCTCCAGATTTATCGGCTCATATACGATCACGTCCCTTGCAATCGTTGCCGCATCGTTTCCAGCGATCTGTTCGAACCGCTCTGGAGAGAATCCCTCCGAATCGATGAATATCACCTTCTTCCCGCTATTTACACATTCTATGATCAGTTGAAGGCATATATTCGTCTTTCCTGTCCCGGCAGCGCCAAACAACTGCGTTACAACGCCAGTCTCAAATCCGCCGCCGAGCAGGTCATCGATGACCTCGCATCCTGACGTAAGGCGTGTGATCTTCATCTTTTCCGTGTGAGTTGCTTCACGTACTCCTCAAATAATTCGGTGTATATGTAAGGAATTATGAGCACCAGCGCGATTAAGAGGATCAGCATGACTACTGGCTCGTACCATTCACCAAACCACTCGGGATGTTCCGCGTATATCTGCTCGAAATTACTGGACATGGTATAACTAAAATATGGTTCTGGTTTAGTATTAATCCCACCGCTCGTACAGTTCGTGTTCGATTCCGAGCATGTCCAGTATCCGCCCAACGATGATATCGACCACGTCCCCGATGCTATCTGGTCTCGGATAGAATCCGGGACACGCGGGAAGGATCACAGCACCAGCCCGTTTCGCACGGAGCATGTTCTCGATGTGGATCAGACTGAGTGGGATCTCCCTTGGAACCAGAATCAGTTTTCTTCCTTCCTTAAGGCAGACGTCAGCAGTTCTCGTGATTAGGGTGTCCGATATTCCGTTTGCCACGCTTGCAAGCGTCTTCATGCTGCACGGCACGATCACCATAGCGTCGAAGAGATACGACCCGCTCGCAACCGGAGACGTGAAATCATGCTCATCCGGTACGTGGGTGGCAAGTTTCTCGACCGCGCTGATGCTGGTATCCGATTCGATCCCGATTATCTGGCGCGCGGTTTTAGTGATGACCAGATACGTCTCTGCCCTACCCTGCAGGACTTCTGCGAGGCGTATTCCGTACTGCACGCCTGATGCGCCCGTGATCCCGATTACAAGTCTCATGCATTGGTATTCGCTGCGTCGGTCGTATGTTTTTTGGTTTGCATGATTGCCGCGCTTTGCGAAGTCGATGAGAACTGGTGATGATGATGGAAGGCGATCACATCTTACTACAGTCAAGATAGGCGTCTCTTGCCTTCCAGTCCAGCGTCACCGGTGAGTCACGAAGCACCAGCGGTCACCTAAGCCCCACTCAGGGTCAAAGATCACAGTATGATCTCGATATCCAGTTCCTCTGCGAGTTCCTTGTACCGGTTGCGGATCGTCACCTCGGTGACACCGGCAACCTCTGCCACCTCTCTCTGGGTCCTACGCTGATCGCACTCGATCGATGCTATGTATATCGCAGCAGCAGCAACTCCGGTGGGTCCGCGTCCGCTTGTAAGCTCCCTCTCTGCCGCAGCCCGAAGTATCGTGATGCCGCGTGCCTGCACATCCCCGCCCAGGTCAAGACCGGAGCAGAATCTGGGAATATAATCGATCGGTGACGTCGGCTGGAGTTTCAGTCCGAGTTCCCGTGCAACGAATCGATAGGTTCTGCCGATCTCTTTCCGGCTCACCCTCGAGACTGCTGCAATCTCGTCAAGCGTTCTTGGAACAGAACACTGGCGGCAGGCAGCATATAGCGCACTGGCTGCAACCCCTTCGATACTCCTCCCGCGAATCAGGTTCTTCTCGACCGCCTTACGATAGACCATGGCAGCTGACTCCCTCACATTCTGGTGGAGTCCGAGCGCCGATGCCATCCGGTCGAGTTCGGATAGCGCAAACGCAAGGTTCCTCTCGGTCGCATTGCTGACACGAATCCTGCGCTGCCATTTCCTCAGCCGATACAACTGGGCACGGTTCTTTGTGGAGATCGTCCGCCCGTAAGAGTCCCGATTTCTCCAGTCGATCATGGTGGAGAGTCCCTTGTCGTGTATCGTGTAGGTCATCGGAGATCCGACTCTGGCTCTCCTTAACCGCTGATCGCTATCGAATGCTCTCCATTCTGGACCCTGATCGATGATGTTCGTCTCGATGACAAGCCCGCATGATCTGCATACCAGTTCAGCACGCTCATAATCCCGCTCAAGGACGCGGCTGTGACACTCAGGACACTCAACGGTCTCACGTTCCTGTTCACGCTCACGCTCCCTCCGCTGTCTGATCCGTTCCTTTATCCGTTCCGGACGTTCGATTACGCGTTCAATTTCTACCATTTCCATCCCTCACACCGTATACAGTTTTTTATTCTCAAGTTCATGGACCTCAGAATCGGTAATGTTCTTATATGTTTTAACGGAGATATACGGATGGGATACCGGTCCAAAAACCTCCCGCACCGTTCCGATCCGTTTCATGGTATTGGTCACCACCGCAGAACCGATAGCTGGAATCTGCTGACCGCTCCTCGCGATCAACAGACCGCCAAATCGATGTTGAACAATACCAAGTCGTTTCAATTAATACACCTCACCGAAAGTAATATATATGGTATGATGAGAGTATATAAAGGTTTCGGTCATGACACGAACACGAATCAAAATCTGCGGAAACACAAACCCTGCCGATCTCGCACACGCCATCGCGTACGGCGCTGATGCGGTCGGGTTCATCACAGACGTACCGGTCAGGTCGCCACGGAAGATCGATACGGGAACAGCGAAGGAACTGATCAAGCAGGTTCCGGTCTTTGTGGATTCGGTGCTTGTCATCATGCCTGATGATCTCGGTTCGGCGATGGCGCTGATACGAGAGACGCACCCAACTTGCGTGCAGATCCACAATGACCTATCCATAAGCGAACTCGCAGAGATATCAAAGACCGTCAAGCTGATCAAGACGATCGCAGTTCCCGAGGACGCAACATCCGGGATTGCAGATCCTATCATAAGCCGCATCGATGCCCTGACCGGAATTGCCGATGCAATACTGCTCGATACCAGCACCCGCAGCCGCACCAGCACTAGTACGGGGGCTAAAAGCGGAGCCAGAAGCGGGGGGACCGGGAAGGTACACGACTGGGGAATCAGTGCCGAGATCGTCAAGCGTTCGAGACTGCCAATCATACTTGCTGGCGGGCTTACGCCAGATAACGCCTCTGATGCGATACGGAAGGTTCATCCGTATGCGGTGGATACCGCGTCCGGGGTCGAGACCGATGGAAAGCGGGACCCTGATAAGGTGCGCCGCTTCATCGGAGGGTGCATGATGGCTGACGAGGTGGCTGATGATGACTGAGATCGTTGCAGCGATTGCGGATGATCCGCTGAGAAACGCGATCCATGCTGCAAGTGTTGGCGCTGACATGATCGAGATCAGGATCGATCTCCTGGATTATCCAGCCGATTCGTTGCATTCGCTCTTTAAACAGTTAAATAAATCCGTGGGAATCCCTATCATCGCAACCAACCGTATTGACGTCGAAGGCGGCAAATTCAATGGATCCGAAGAGGAGAGAATCGAGATTCTGCTCTCTGTGCTGGAGATGGTCGATGCCATCGATATCGAACTGCGAACCAGAAGCGAATACCGGGATCTGGTTGTGCATCGGGCAAAGAAGGCAGGAAAACGCGTCATCGTCTCGTATCATGATTTTTCGAAAACACCTGACATAACGGTGATGCAAAATATCATATCCGACTGTTTCGATGCCGGCGCAGATATCGCAAAACTCGCTGCGACTCCGCATTCGTACGAGGATGCGCTCTCGCTCCTCAAACTCACGCTCGATTGCGCACGTGCACCTGCACAGGTCTGTATTATTGGGATGGGTGGATATGGCGTGCACACAAGGGTGATTGCGCCGATCTACGGATCCGTTCTTGCATACACTTCAGTTGGGGCTGCGACAGCACCCGGGCAAATCGGTATCAAGGAGTTACGAGGAATGCTTGAGATGCTCTGCCCGCCGGTGTGATTTGGTCACATCGCCCAGAATATCGAAAAAGATTAATACCATTTAGATCAACGGATAGCAACGAGGTAAACAAATGGTACAGATATATTACGATGATGATGCAGACCTTGGCGTTCTCGATGGTAAGACGATCGCAGTGATCGGATACGGGAACCAGGGTCACGCATAGGCGCAGAATCTAAAAGATTCCGGATTGAATGTGATAGTAGGGATTAAAAAGGGCGATGAGCCATGGATACAGCAGGAACGTGCACGGATTGAGAGTGACGGCTTGAAGGCGGCAACGATAGAAGAGGCGTCTGCACAGGCAGATATCATCCAGATTCTTGTTCCTGATGAGTTGCAGCAGCAGGTCTATACGGACTCAATCGAGCCGGGGATCGAGTCAGGCAATGCGATCGTCTTCTCGCACGGCTTTAACATCCATTACGGTCAGATCGTACCGCCGGATGATGTCGATGTCTTCATGGTTGCGCCAAAAGCTCCAGGGCACATGGTTCGCACGATGTTTGTCGAGGGTAACGGCGTGCCAGGACTGCTTGCAATCCATCAGGATGCGACAGGGAATGCAATGGAGATCGGGCTTGCCTACGCACGGGGGATCGGATGCACAAAAGCCGGAGTGATTGAGACCACGTTTGCTGAAGAGACCGAGACTGACCTATTCGGGGAACAGGTGGATCTCTGCGGCGGAGTCACATGCATGATCAAGGCGGCATTCGAGGTCCTTGTGGACGCTGGATACCAGCCAGAGATCGCATACTTCGAGACGCTGCATGAACTGAAACTGATCGTTGACCTGATCCACGAAGGCGGGCTTGCAAGGATGTGGAGATCGGTCTCCAACACCGCTGAGTACGGCGGACTTACGGTTGGTCCGAAGATCATCAATGAGCAGTCGATAGATGCGATGTACGATGCACTGGAAAAGATCCAATCCGGCGAGTTTGCGCGGGAATGGATTCTTGAGAGTCAGGCGAGGCGCCCAGTGCTAAATGCGCTCGAACGGATGGAGAAGGAACATCTGATCGAGGAGGTCGGTGAGGAACTCCGTGCGATGATGCCGTGGCTGGATTCTGAATAACAGGGTTTGCAAGCACCATCAGAGACCATCATCAGAGACGCAGTTTAACCGGGCTGGATACAACAGGCGAGACGTGAGACGAGTATGAAGCGACTGACAGTGGTTCCGGAAAGGTGTTCGGGGTGCCGGTTGTGTGAACTATCGTGTGCCATCCACAGATTCGGTTCAAACAACCCGAAAAAAGCAAGCATTCGCGTCATATCGTTGTATCCGCACCCAGTCGTCCGGATGCCGATCGTCTGCAAGCAGTGTAAGGTGCCGGCGTGCAGGGATGGCTGTCCGGTAGGCGCAATCACTGTTGAGGACGGCGTCGTAGCGATCGATGAAGAAAAATGCGTCTCCTGTCAGTCATGCGTCATATCCTGCCCTGATGGCGCAATCTTTGTCCATTCGGACTTCGATACGCCTTTCAAGTGCGATCTGTGCGGCGGGGATCCGGTATGTGCGAATGTGTGTCCAAAAAAGGCAATCCTGTTCGTGCCTGAACATACGCTCGGGCAGGTGCACAGGATGGCGAGCGCGCTCGGGTACGCACATCTGCAAGAGGTCGAGTACTGGGAGCATGGCATCAAAAAGACGCTTCGGTACGCGGATATCGGGGAAGACAAGCTGGAATAATAGAAATGCCCAAGTCTCACACCATCTCCATCTCATCGATGTCGATCAGTTCCGAGAGCGCTTGTGTTCGGATCGGGATGCCCTGCTCCTGCACCGCTGCCATCGGGTTCGTCCCACCGATCGCAACGATGCCGATGTGATCGCGCTCGATCGGGACGCCAAGTACCTCGGTGTTCGGTTCGCTCACAAAGAGGATGCTGTCGAAGTTAGCCAATTTAAGTGTCAAAAGAATACCCTCTACCCTCTCGCGTGCGTGCATCGGCACGACCCTCACGTTTGCGAGGATCTTGCCAGACCCTGTGGAGGCGACATCTGTCACCGATGTCAGTTCCTGCGACATGAGCGCATCGATCGGATCGATTGTCGTACTCTCATAAGTCAGGATGTCGGTAAACCGCACAGGAACTCCTTTTTTGATCTGCACAATGCCCCCGAATATAGGTAGCACAGGAACCCCGCTCTTTAGCAGGACACTGTCGATCGTGATGCTGCACGGTGTTACGATTGCGCATTCGTGACTCTCCAGCCGGATATTCCCAAACGATGTCCGATCCTGGATCACCCGGATATACGATCCGACCCCAAGACCGCTCTGCATCACACCTTCGAAGATGAAGAGCGCATCGTCGAGATCGGAATCCTTGATTATCGATACATTGGCTGCGATCACGCCACTGCCTTCGGCAGGATCGAACGTCACCTGATACATCATATTCTCGATCCTTGACATCGCAAAGATGATTGGGTTTGTTACTGGCGTCATGATTCACCTCGATTCCAGATGTCTGTCCTCTCTCATGCACTTCAAGAGATCGATCACCGAGTATGCCGCTCTCGTGATGCCCATGCTCTCTGCAGCAGCATCCGTCCCGACGAGATACAGGTTCGGAACCGGCGTCCGCACGTCAGGGATGTAGCCGTCGATGCTCACAGCAGCCTTCTCAGGGGTTGTTACCTGATAATGAACCATCTCTATATACTTTTCAATATCAGGGAAGACCCGATGTATCGTCTCCCATGCCCTATCTCTCTCGGATTTCACGCTGTCCTCTACAACGAACATGAAACCAACGAGTTGCTTGCCCTTAGGAGCGATTCCCTGGGAATAATTGCTGATCGGCATCGCCCAGTATGCTTTCTCCTTAAACCATACCTCAGAGCCGGTGTAATCAAATTCTTTCATCTGCTGCGAGAGCCCGAGCCAGATGCAGAGACTCTTTGCCTGATCGATCCTTCCAAGAAGGGCGCGGTAATCGGCAGGGAGATCAGTGATCATCCCGGGGAGATCCTTTGCAAACCCTGAGTGGACGACTATTTCTGCATCGTAGGACTCGTCGTCAGTGGATACGCCGGATGCCTTTCCATCGTCTGTGAGGATACTCCTGACCTGCGTATCCGTCCTGACCTCGACGTTATCAGGAAGCGAGTGTAGCACGGAACCGAGCAGCGTCTTGAGACCTCCGCTCGGATACGCCTGCGCATAAGATATTTTGTTGGTTACCAGTCTTCCAAGACCTGTTATGCTTGTTATCTGCCCTACCAGTTGATCTGTGATGGTCTGATTCCCTCCATTATAGATTGCGCTGTTCCTCACGAAACTGCTGCCATAAAGGATGCGATAGACCGATGTCTCCCGCATCGACTTTCCTGAAAGGAAATACGAGATCGTATCGACGAAACTGTACGTATCCTCTGATAGATGGTGCGGCAGGCACGAATACACAGACTCCTTTGACATATCGGTTCCGAAGGTGGCTAACGTCAGTGCCTTGGTAATCGCCTGCGAGAGCATCAGCCGATCCATTCTCGGGATCACATCGAATGTAGCGAATTCACGCAGGTTCGACGGTACCTGTTTGATCCCATCTGCGGTTCTGACATAATAAGAGCCATAATTCACAAAGACCGGAACATAATCAAAATATTTATCCATCAACACCCGAAGCGGACCTTTTTGCAGATGCGTTATTGCATGAGGACCTGTATCGACCCAGAAATCATCGACACGGTAACTGTTGCAATTTCCTCCGAGATGATCGCTTCTTTCTAGAACGAGCACCTTCTTCCCGTGCTTGCCAAGTAGAAGTGCTGACAACAGCCCGCTGATTCCGCCGCCGATCACGATCACGTCATACATCAGGTTCGCCCCTCGTAATGTAGAGTTCTCCAAACAATTCCGGTTGCTCCAGCCATATCTCTTTCCTTGTTGCCATGAACAGTAATGATATGTATGTAATGATCTTATCAGTATCGTGATCCAGCAACTCACCGAGTGTTATAACATCCTTCTGTTTAAATTTTTCGTGCAGGATCGCCCCCACCTCCAGGATATTCTCTTCGATCCTCTCTTCATGCGCGACGCTTAAGATGTCGCCGATTGATATGATCGGCTTCTCTCCCTTCTCTTTACTCCGCGCTATCTTCCGGATCTCGACCTTTTCAGCCTTTTTCAGCTCGGAGATCAACTCATCAAGCGTCACAGGTCGTTTCGACCGTCTACGTATCTGCGGCTCAGGTATCGGATATTCCTCGATATCGAAATGGTCAAGCTCCTCTTTCTCCTCCTCTTCGCCCTCCTTTTCATCGATTATGGCGTCAGCCTTCATCCGGAGAAGGATCGCAGCGTAATGCAGCGTCCGCCCGAAGTAGCGTATATCAGAGCGGTGGCTCTCGAGTTGTTCTAAGAATTTGTCTGCAACCTCGATGATATTGATATTCCATGGGTCGATCTCGTTATCCTTTGCGAGGCGCACCAGGATCTCGATAGGATCGTCTGGTATATCTGACATCGGTGTATATATAGGCGGCATCGATGTAAATGTTGGCGTGTACGGATCCGACTCTCACCCGCCGACGATCACCGTCCCCCGAAAAACCCCCCGAATCGCATCGATCACGCTCCCTGGGTATCTACCGTTTACGACCCGGCAGTCAAGCGATCTCGAAATCAGCAGTCGTGGCAGCACAGGATCGACACAGGTCTTACCCATCGCGAGTAACTCCCGTGCAGTAATCTCAGAAACAAGCGCACCGTCCCGGAGTACCCCGTCCACATCAGTCGCCTTTATGAACACAGCATCCAATCGTGACGCAACCCAGCCAGCGATCGTATCTGATGTGGCGTTCCAGGTATGTTCGATCCCGCTACCATCCTCACTACCCTCTACGCTATCAGATCTCTTCAACAGATCATAAACGAGAAGAACCGATACACCTGCCCGGATCGATTCCTCGCCGATATCTGTGACCAGTGAAGCTTCCGTCCCGTCTGCAAGGTAATGCCCGTACTGATCCATCGCAAGAACCGCCATCCAGTGTGCGGCTTCGTCAGAGATGCCGTACGTGTCGCTTGCGGTTCGCACGGTATCTGCAAACACGCCGCCGCCCGGAACGATGAGGATGCGCTCTTCTTCGGCAGATGCGTACCTGTGAAGCACACGCACCAGTTCCCGTGCGCTTTTTATCAGACTCCCGCCAATCTTTACCACAATCAATCTACTCACCTCTGCCTCATGATGATCGCATCCTCGCCGTCGCGGTAGTACCCATACTCCATTCCTGTGACCACGAATCCGAGCCGCTGATAGAACCGCACGGCACTGAGATTGTGGCTCCTGACCTCAAGCATGATGTCCCCGATCTTCTTCTGGTGAAATGCAGCAATAACGCCTTTCATCAACTGCGTACCGACACCGAGCCCCTGGTACGCTTCTCGCACCGCTATCGAAAAGACCCTGCAATACACACCATGCTCACCGACCGATGTCATCCCTGCCACAAATCCGACCACTGCGCTCCGGTCTTCTGCGACAAAGAACGTATCCTCATTTAACTCGTAGAGACTCATGTACAGGTATGGATCATGTTCGCTGAACTGTTCATGTTCGATCTCGATCACACCAGCGAAATCGCGCGGCTTAAATCTGCGTATGAAAATCATTTTTTGCGCCGAACCACCCTTGACTGGAGATGACGTCTCGGGAAGATCTCGTGCACCATCCCTGCGCCGTGCCGCTCTTTGATTATCGCGCGCAATTCAACCTCGTAATCGGATTTATCGATCTTCTCGCTCTCATCCTCTGCGATCTCGAGATGATCGCCCACCAGCGCATCCACCGCGCGCCTCCCGTATCCGAGCAGCGGTCTTACGTACATGCAGCCGTATCGATCCTCGATGCGCTGTGCATCCGGTAGCTTGAGCATCGGAACGCGGTCATCCCTCCGCGTCCCGTCAGCGATGGTTCCATGTCCAGCCGCCGCACGCGAAAGCGCGCAACCGTGGATGTGATTGATCGCGCGGTTCGGATACCCATCGCTGACCGCGATCTCGCATGCAGACTCAAGGATCGCGCCATCGATCCGCAGCACTTCGTGCGGAAACCCGAGTTCTGATGCAACCTTTGCCGCGGGTTTCCATGTCTCCCCGAATCCGAAGTTGCAGGTTGCAAGCGTCACATCAAAAAAAGGCTCAAGCAGTATCGCTGACAGCGAACTATCCTTCCCACCACTGAACAGAACAAAGATATCCATTCATATATGTTTAATTGTCATTTCCCGCTTTTTCGGCTGGATCTGCTGGAGCAGCACCTTCAATTTCGCGTCATCGATCATGGTCTGCAAGCGTCCGGACTGCGCAAGCGATATGAGTTGCATCTCAACCTGCTCTGCCAGTTGCGGACGCGCCAGCTTCAGTGACGTCAACCGCTCCCTCGCATCCGGGGTCAGGATCTGCCTGAGAATCGTCTGCTTCGCTTCATCGACCTGCTGCTGTTGCGCCTGCTGCTGCTGTGCTTGATACTGAGCACCGGCTTGCTGCTGCTGCATCTGCTCAAGCCGCCGTCGTTTAATCTCCTCAAGTTCATCAGACATGGTTATTCACTTGATTCCTGCTGTTTTATCTCGTAAGCGGCATTATCCAGAAATCGCTGCCCATCAGGGGTCACAGCACGTCCATCTTTTATCATTTTGACATATCCAATCTTTTCCAGTTGCTGGACAACCTTTCGTATGATAGATCCGCTTCCTTTTTTGAATGATGGCGGCATCGTTCCGTTACGTTCCTTTCCACCATATTTTGACCGTAATCTCGAGACGCCGATCGGTCCCTCGGTACGTATCTGCCGCAGCACCGCAGCGCACCGCACATACCACCAGTCCGCATCAACAGGCGGCATCTGCTTATGCGCGCCCGTCTTTACATATCCTGCCCACTCAGGGGGTTTGATCTCATCGCTTGCTTTCAGTTTCTGTGCAGCGCACATTATCAGTTCGCTTGCCGGTACGTCGTATGCCGTTGTCATGCAATCCACATTGTATTCCAACACGGATAAATTAACCTATCGGCTGTGGGGGTCATCTGAACTGCCACACCTTATGGTGCTAACAGCTCCGCTCGCGGAAAGAGTTTTATATGAGATGAGTTTCGATTTATCCAACATGGAAAGAGGAGAATTCTGCCACGATCGATGCATGGGCTTGCTACTGGCTGATTACATGCAAGACCTCGATGCAGCCAAACCGGATGAGATGGTGCGCGATTGTACAGGCTCTGTGCAATTAAGTGTGGGGTTCGGTGACTGCGAAATCGAAGGTTTATACTCAATATATTAATACTAATTATTGATACATACAAAATATCATATATAAAAGAAATGATTTGGTGAACCCATTATGGAAAAAGTTGAGCTTTTTTTAATACCTGATATCACATTTTCTGATCCACCTAAATTCAGAGAATATCTTGTTGAGAATTATAACCCCGCCCAAGTCGACCATGACTTAACGATTATTGTAGGGATTACTAAGTATGGCAAAATTGATTTTTCAAATGCTCTTCAATCGTTTGGGTTTACGATAGTTCGCAATCTGGGCTCAGTTTGCCACGTGAAATTTGATTTCGATGGAGGCATTCTTGAATGCTATGTGACCCATGATACTGATACCGGAGTAGTAATTTTTTACACTAATTATAGGAAGACAAAGAAAAAAGAAATACCTAAAATTCGAGAATTTCTAGGTTCTGATGCAAATACTTACTATTTATTTTTTAAACCCCTCCTCATGAAGGAAATAGCCGAAGAATTAATGGATAGATATGAAAACCTTGAGATTACGGCGTTCACTGCCCGTCGATTGCCCAATTCTCGTTTCGAATCACAAATTAGACCGAAATATGAACGAACAATCAGTTATTGGGGCGGTGATGGAAGAGAAGCACTTCAGGAATTGGAGTATCAATATGGAGTTTTACCAAGTAAATTTGTCGTGGATATTCCAGAAACAATAAAATTTAAAGTCGATGATGAAGGCATCTTTACTTTTGCTGGAGGAGATCTTAATATATTATTTGAGATTTTAGAAAAAGCAGTAAACGAGTCTAGAAAAACTATGAAGGCTTATAATGGTTCATCCTTTAAAGTTCTTCCTGTAAAAACAGCACGTCGGAGTTTTAAAATTCCTAGCAGTACACCCGTTTCAATTAAACTTCAAGAAATAATTGAATTCCATGATATGAAAGAATTTAAAACCAAGCTTAGTAAAGAATATACCATTGTAGATTTCATAGCTAAAGAAGGATCACTTTTTCTAAGTTCTGATGTGATATCAAAATCGGGTTTTCAGTTTCGCATAAAAGCTGATGAAAGTCATATTAGGATGTTTCCTGATGGCGAAATGATTTTTTCCGAGTTTATGAAGTTTTATAAATTTATTCTTCAATTAATTGATCCTAGAGCAGAACTTATAGTTTAGGAGGTTATTTTGAAAGGGATTGGAGATAATGAGGAAGACGAATTAAATCGTCTACTCGCATCCAGACATGGCAAAGCCATCCAAGCAAAATTGAAAGATATCGAGAAGAGCCTCCAAAAAAATGAAATTGAAGCATTTGAAAAAGACTTTGAAAGGTCCGGGTATCATGATAAATTAGTCGATATTTGTATCTCGACTTTTGGGCCGGAGAGTAAATGTTACACTGAACTCGCTTATGCCGCTGTTTCCTCTGAGCCTCTCATCGAACTCGGTGTGAAAAATTTCGATGTTCTAATTTATAACGAAAAATCAAAACATGCAATTTTTGTAGAATGTAAATCTTCCACTTCAGGCCGTGGAAAATATATTTCTGATGCATATAAATCTAAAATAGAAGTGATCAGAAATCAGACACATATAGAAGACATGATAGGCGATGAAATTAGAACTATGGAATTTGTTCTTTGCATCCCTTCAGAAAATGTAGAGAGTATAGTTCGAGAGCTTGAACGACGGGAAAACAAAGGTGAAATTGATGTCGCTTCTGATGATTTATTGCTAATTTGGCAGGTCAACAGGTTTGAGGGGGAGACACTTCAATTATTCACAAGAATACATTCAAGAGAAAAACAATATGAAAGTCAACATAATGATCGTAACTTGACCAAGATGTTAGGCAGTGATGCGCATAAAGTAACATCCGAAGTATTAGTGAAATTCTATCCTTCCTCTCATCCCCTAACTATAGGCAGCAAAATAGTTACAGAAATAATTATAAACAATATACGTGCTGATACCCCTCTTAAGGAGTTTTCAATAAATTCAGTAGAACAATTTTGTAAGTCTCCTACAAATCTTGTTCATTATGCTTGCGAAGCAATTGGTAAAAAAATATCCGATCATTTTATAGGAGAAGGCGAAGTTCTTGGGTTAATTGAGGGTGTAGAAGGGAGAGAAGGTTGGTTTCGATTAAAACTCGAAGGTAAACGCCTTAATACAATCCTAAATAACTATAAAGAAGGCTATAAAAAAGCCTTTGTCACTCGCAAAACGAAAGAAAAAGCAGCAAAACACGTCATCGAGAAACATCACAAGAAATATCCGGGTCTTTCAACCTATTAGGAAACTGGGAACCAAAAAAATGAGCATTACCCCCTGCTGCATCAGACCTCTGGTCGGGGGTTAGTTACTTCGGGAGGCTATCACAAGTATGCGGCGGTCGGCGTGGTCTCGATGTGCGAATGCCGGTTCGGGGCGATGCAACCCCGACCCGGATAGAGCGATAATTCTTTCATGCTGGCGGCACTCACTCTTGAGAGCCAGCCACGAGTTTGTCAAACCCGCAAAGACCAAGGAGCGTCTGCACATCAGAAAGCGCTTCCGGATATTTGTGAACCGTCTCAAATAGAGCATCCATCCCGAGCCTCTCCCGCTTCTCCTTAACCATGTCGTTGATCGGCACGGCATGACCGTACTCGAGCATCAGTTGGCTGACCTTCCTGTGCGCGGGAAGCATGATCCCCTCGTGCACAGCGATCTCCCTGATCGCAAGAATCGCATCAGCGATCTTGATCTCGCGTGGGCAGCGCTCCTGGCAGGTGTAGCAGGTGGTGCACAGCCAGAGGTCGGGGTCGTGCAGTATGTCTCTTCCCACGCGTGCCTCCCTGACGATCTTTCGCGTGACCATTTCCGTGTAGCGTCCCGACGGGCAGCTTCCGCTGCATGTGCCGCATTGCAGGCACGCGAGTATATCAAGACCCGCGTCTTTCAATGCGTCTGATATGCTTGATGGGGTCATTTTCATTCGCATCGCACCACTTCCTCCTCCTTCACCTCGAGATGCCGCCATTCCACCGTCCTTTTGTATTTCTTGTATTCCGCAGCATACGACCGGTGCAGCCAGCCCAAGAAATGGCTCGCTAATACGTATATGCCGTATCAGGTGAAGTTTGTTCTATCATATATTTTAAGTATCCCGCCAGCATTGATCGATCGTATACACGCAACCATACGGAGACTGGCACAATGGAAGAAATAACCGTAGAAGCTCTAAATTCAGAAAAATTCATAGAACAGCAGGTAAGTGCGATATCCGAAACCGTCGGAGATGGTCTTGCGATAAACGCACTCTCCGGAGGTATAGATTCGTCTGCTGTCACCATGCTTGGGCACCGCGCTCTTGGAGACCGCCTCAAGACGTATTTCATCGATAACGGCATCATGAGGCAGGAAAAACCTGAATGGATCGTCTCGGTCTTCAAAGACCTCGGCGTGCATGTGGAGGTCATCGATGCCAGAACCGAGTTCTTCGATGCAATGAGTGGGATCACCGATCCTGAAGAGAAGCGAGAGGCGATCACCCAGACATTCTACAAGGACGTCTTTGGCAGGCTCGTTAAGGAGAGCGGGGCAAAACACCTCCTGCAGGGAACGATTCTTACAGACGTGGATGAGACCGTTGCAGGGATCAAGAGGCAGCACAATGTCTTTGAGCAACTCGGAATCGATCCGGAGAAGACGTTTGGATACAAGATCATAGAACCGCTGATACAACTGCGAAAGGATGGCGTGCGGAAGGTTGCAGAAGCACTTGGCTTGCCAGAGGAAATCTACAACAGGATGCCATTTCCGGGACCGGCTCTCGCTGCACGCGTGATCGGGGAGGCGACCCCCGAGCGGATCGAGACCGCCAGGCAGGCAACAGTGATCCTCGAAGGAGAACTGGCAGATACCGGGGCTTTCCAGTACATGGCGATCCTGCATGAGGACCGGGTCACTGGCATGAGAAACGGAGAGCGGGACTACGGCACGCAGATCGAGATCAGGTGCTGGGAGAGCGTCGATGCGAGAACCGCAAGACCGACGAGACTGCCTTATGATCTGCTGGAACGCCTTGCTGAGCGGATCACGAATGAGGTTCCAGGTGTCGTGAGCATAACGTATGGCATTGCGACAAAGCCGCCATCGACGATGGAAGTGGTTTAGCCGATCGCAGACGATTCAGGATTCAGGTGCACCACGATGACAACAAAACGAATAATCCCATGTCTCGATACGACCTTTGACGAAAGCGGTAAAGCCGTGGTCGTCAAGGGAATCGAGTTTGAGAGCCTGCGGTATGCGGGCGACCCAGTAGAACTTGCCAGACGGTACGTAGAGCAGAAAGCCGATGAACTGGTCTTCCTCGATATATCAGCCTCGACCGATGACAGAGCCACGATGACCGACGTGATCAGGAGGGTTGCAGACGTTGTCACGATCCCATTCTGCGTCGGCGGCGGAATTGCGAGCTTCTCAGACTTCGAGCGGGTGCTTGGTGCAGGCGCAGACAAGGTCGGGATCAACACCGCGGCAGTCAAGAACCCGGAACTGATCAAGGAAGTCTCTGACGCGTTCGGGTCTGAGAAGATCGTCGTTGCGATCGACTGCAAGCGCAGGTTCGAGGAAGGCGAGGGAAAGACGGCAGTCGAGCTTGAAGACAGACGGAGCGCATGGTACGATGTCGTCATATACGGCGGCAAGCAGCTCACCGGAATCGACGCCATCGCGTGGGCGCAGAAGATGCAGGACTTTGGTGCTGGCGAGATACTGCTAATAAGCAAGGATCGGGATGGGACAAAGGACGGCTACGACATCCCTGTGACGAAAGCGATCGCAGAAGCCGTGGACATCCCTGTGATCGCATCAGGTGGCGTCGGCACGATGGAGCACATCTATGACGCGTTCGTTAATGGCGCGGGTGCGTGTCTTGCAGCGAGCATATTCCACTACGAGACGTATACTGTGGACGAGATCAAGGAGTATCTGAGGGGACGAGGGATGGAATGAAAACCCCGCCGCGGCAAAGCACCCGCACACCCAGATCTTCACACCGTCTCAAACTCCGAATAGTCCATCACCGTAGCAACCGGTTCGACCGCGACTGCAATTCCCACTTCCTGGATGGCTGCGATGGAGTTCAGTCCGGCAGATACCGAGATTCCGGTCATACCCGCAACAACAGGTGCACCGAGAACTGGACTGTGAGGATCTCCGATATTAACGTAATCGGTGATGCCTGCCGCAACTACACGATCCAGGATCTTTGATGCTTCGTCTCTGGCTAAATCCGGGACTGCTCGCACATTTGCAAACAGAAGTCCATCTCCGGTCTCGACTATATCCAGAACCGAGGTCGTCTTCCATGAGATAAATATCTTCATTGGGTCGATGGTTGTGCCCGCATAAGCAATCAGATCGGTATAGTGCGATGCCTGATTTTTATCGAACCGCAACATGCCGCCATAGTTGATGTTGACCGGAATGCCATGTTTCAGAAGAATCCCGTCACACGTTGCGCTGCAAATCATCGCGATCCCTACATGCCCCTCCGGAACCACGACCGCATGATCGGATGCGCCTTCTTCGATTACCTTAATCCGGCAGCTCATCTTGTGCTCTGACAGGTACCGCAGAACTCCGAGTGCATCATCGAGATCCTCCTTTTTTATGGTGGTTATGTTTGCAATTACCAGTCCACGCTCTTTTTCGAGGTCAAAATCAGTCTGGTAGATCATCTCTTCAAGTCGGGCATGTATAAACCCGATACGATCATGGACCAATACCTCTTCGATCTCCCTTCTGCCGTGCTCGGTGATCGTCCTGCCGGCATATCCATGCCCTTCGGTTAAGCCCCGCTCGTCAAGGATGCGCAGGTGGTATCGCACGCCGCGTTCTCCGAGAGGATAGCCCCGCTCCTTAAGAGCATCTGAAATGATCCGTGCACCAACAGCACCTCCATGTCCATCGATCACGCGTAGAATCTCTATCAGTTTACGCTGGATCTGTGGATCGTCAGAAAAGGTCATGATATTATGTTCTACGATAGGGGTGTGCACGGATGCCGCGGAAACGAAAAACACGGCAACTTGTGAAATCCCCGAAGTAAACTCGAAGGTGGGGTATCATACCCACCCGTGAGTCTGCATCGCCTCAACGACACGCTCGATAGCAACCACATAAGCAGAACGCCGCATGTTTACGTCGTACTTCTTAGAACCCCGGAGTGTAGCGTGATACGCAGCAGTCATCCTCTCGTCCAGACGTTCGTGAACCTCCTCTTCTGTCCAGCAGTACCGGTTGAAGTTCTGCACCATCTCGAAGTATGAAACCGTCACCCCGCCAGCATTGCACAGGAAGTCAGGTATCACATGAACACCTTTTTCATACAGGATATCATCCGCCTCCGGAGTGGTCGGACCGTTAGCCGCTTCGGCAACGATCTTTGCCTTGATCTTTGTAGCATTCTCCCCGGTTATCACATGCTCAAGAGCAGCCAAGATAAGGATATCCACATCAAGTTCAAGGAGGTCCTCATTTGTTATGGGCTCTGAACCCGGGAAGTTGATGACCGAACCTGTTTTTACCTTGTGCTCGTAGACCGCCTGAGAATCAAGACCTGCAGGGTTGTATATGCCGCCCTTGCTATCGCTTACCGCCACAATTGTTGAGCCAAAGATGGTCTGTCCAAGCAGTGCGGCATGGTATCCGGCGTTCCCGTAGCCCTGTATCGCAACAGTAGCGCCTTTAAGGTCAATACCGAATTCCTTTGCAGCTTCACGCACGCAATACCAGCCGCCGCGGGCTGTTGCATCGGTACGCCCAACAGAGCCGCCGATACACATTGGTTTTCCTGTGATGACGCCGAACTGGTTCTTTCCTGCAATCTTCGAGTACTCATCCATCATCCAGGACATGATCTGGGGCGTGGTGTACACATCAGGCGCGGGAATGTCCTGATCCGGTCCGATGAACTGGAAGACCTTGTCGATGTACGTCCGGCTCAGGCGTTCCAGCTCACCCTGTGACAGTTCCTTTGGGTTGCAGATGATGCCGCCCTTTCCCCCACCAAGTGGTATATCAACGAGAGCACATTTCCATGTCATCCATGCAGCGAGTGCACGGACAGTATCGATCGTTTCATCCGGGTGGAACCGGATTCCGCCCTTGGTCGGACCTTTCACATCGTTATATTGTACACGGAATCCTTGAAATACCTTGATTGTGCCATCATCCATGCGGATGGGGAGTGATACGTGCAGTTCACGCATCGGGGTTCTGAGAATCGCATGTGTGCCAGGGTCCAGATGGAGAATATCTGCACAGATATCCAGTTGTTTCTGAGACATTTCGAATGGGTTGAGTTTTGCCATTTACGTTCACCAGACATAGGTTATCGATGTATGGTATATAAAAATATCGTGGGGATTAGGAATCTTTATTTAGTAGTTAATAGGTAGCCTATTAGTGATAAATCGATAAATACAACTACCAATCGGTAAATAATATAAAATGGGCATAAAAATGAATCTCGGTACATTGAACTCAAATAACGCCAAACTCGGTCATCATCTCTTCAAGTTCATCCATCGTGATCGGCTCGGGATCACAAACTTGCTTGGTGTCCCATAATCCTTAAATGCATTTTTTCATGCAGTGTTCCCAATAACTTCTGACACAAAACTCGACATTCCACATATTGCTATCTGTCTCATGATACCTCCCGGTAATTCGTTCTGTTTTATTTTTATTCGGTACTAATATTTTGAAGAGGAGATGAAGAGGCTATAGAGCCCCGTCCCCTGTCCGGATCCGTATCGTGCGTTCCACTGGCAGTATAAAGATCTTTTGATAATACCCGGAGTCCCATCAGTTACAAAACGCAGGCGAATGTAGTTCACATTTATCCACAGGTCAAGGTTCAGGTGGATTGCAAGGGAGTTTATGGTCGGTCGGCTCATTATGTAGATTGGATGCCTGTACTGGATATTTGAGTCAAATACACATAAGAACAAGCTCGACCATATTGAGGAAAAGGATATGGAAAAAATTAAACCAGAAATAATAAGTAGCGGTGTACTTTCTCTTGATGAGGTAATACAGGGTTTCAGGCTGGGTGACAATGTAGTCTGGCAGGTTGACGACCTGGATGATTATTCATATTATGCTGAAAAGTTTATTAATCAGGGAATCAAAGATGATCGTCGTTGTGTATACATCAGTTTTGCTCCCCATGACCCGGTGCTTAAACCAATGGAACATCTGGATCTGATACCGGTTGACCCGGGCAAGGGATTTGATTTTTTCAGCAGTGAAGTGCACAAGATAATAGAGAAATACGGCAAACAGGTTTTTTATGTTTTTGATAACCTGTCCTCCCTGGTAGTTGAATGGGCCACTGATGAACTTCTTGCCAACTTTTTTAAGGTCACCTGTCCTTACTTGTTCGAACTTGATACGATTGCGTTTTTTGCCCTGACGAGGGGCAAGCATAGTCATTCTGCAGTTGCCCGGATACGGGATACTACTCAGATACTGATCGATGTTTATTGTGTGGAATCCAGAACATACCTGCATCCATTGAAAGTCTACGACCGCTATTCTCCACAGATGTTTTTGCCACATGTTGTTTCCCATGGAAAGCTGGTGCCTGTGTTTGGTAGTGGGGATGCAGCCGCGGTTTCCGCCAGCCACCATCAGAAAGTCTTTCTGAGTACCAGTACCATCGCTCCATGGGATAGTGTTTACAAAAAACTTACACAGTACTATGAAACAGGTATGGATACCTTATCTCCGGAAACAATAGCACTCAAACATGAACTTTCAAGGATGATCATAGGGGATCATCCCATGTTTAACAAGCTTGCTGACCATTATTTAACCCTTGAAGACCTGTTGAACATTAGAGACCGCATGATCGGGTCCGGCAGGGTTGGGGGAAAAGCCGCAGGCATGTTGATTGCCAGGAGCATTCTACTCAAGGACGGCGGACACAGAGATTTTTCGGGGATTTTAGAGGCGCATGACTCATTCTATATCGGATCAGACGTATTTTTCACATTTCTGGTAAATAACGACCTTTTCCGTTTAAGGTTGCAGTTGTCTGAGAACTCCAGGATTACGAGAGAAATGTTCGAAGAGGTGGAAAAGCGTTTTCTTGCCGGAAAATTTCCGGAAGAGATTACAGAACAGTTTCGAAACCTGATAGACTACTTCGGACAGACACCCATAATTGTAAGGTCCAGCAGTTTGCTGGAGGACAGTTTTGGTAATGCGTTTGCAGGCAAATACCGGAGCGAATTCTGTACCAACCAGGATAACCCTGATGAAAGACTTGAAGAGCTTATACGTGCCATTAAGCTTGTATATGCAAGTGCATTAAACCCTGACGCCCTTTCATACAGAAGGGTTCACGGCCTTAAAGACAATGATGAAAAGATGGCTATCCTTGTACAGCGTGTATCCGGGGTACCGTATAAGCACTATTTCTTCCCGACCCTTGCGGGTGTGACATTTTCAAGAAATCTTTTCGCCTGGACTCCCCGTATAGACCCTAAAAAGGGAATGATCAGATTGGTATTCGGTCTCGGTACCCGTGCAGTGGACCGGGTAGGCAGGGATTACCCCCGAATGATAGCGGTCAGTCATCCGGAACTCAGACCGGAGATCGGCATGGAAATTACAAAATATTCCCAGTGGGATGTTGATCTGCTTGACATCAAAGCCAACGAGTTCAGGACATTACCTGTTTCCGAACTGATCGCTGACGGTGACTACCCCGACCTTAAATTATTTATGTCCTTATATAGGGATGGTTATCTTTCTGATTAGCATCCCGGACGTATAGGCGGAGTTAATCTTATTCTTACCTTCAACAACCTCATAAGACAGACAGATTTTGTTGAGATCGTGGGAGAAATGTTGAAAATAATCGAAAAGAGTTACGACCACCCGGTGGATATGGAATTTACAGCATTTGTGGATTCAAACAACAGGATAAGAATCAATTTGCTGCAATGTCGCACCATGATGATACCAGGCATTACTGGTCCCGTTGTTATGCCGGCTGATGTACCTCGTGAAAACATATTATTCAGTTCCAGCAAGATCATTAATGGGGGGGTGATTAACGATATTCGGTACATAGTTTACATAGATCCGAGGGTGTATGCCGGAATCGAAGAACATGTTAAGAAATCGGTGGGGCGGGTAGTTGGTCGGATCAATGAACGACTTCGCATGGAGGGCGTAAGGTTCATATTGATGGGGCCTGGGAGGTGGGGCAGCAATAATATTGACCTGGGCGTAAATACAAGCTATTCGGATATAGATAATACTGCGGTTCTTGTTGAAATTGCCCGAGAGGGGGGCGGTCATACACCTGAAGTGTCTTATGGTACCCATTTCTTTCAGGATCTGGTAGAAGGACATATCATCTACATACCTGTTTATCCTGATATACCGGAATCAGAGTTCAATGAGGAATTTTTCGAAGTGTCAGAAAATGTTCTGGCTGAACTGTTGCCTGATGACAAGAAGTTCAGCAGTGTTATCAAACTGGTAGATGTGCAATCCTCGGCAGATGGTGCATACGCGGCAGTCGTGGCTGATCCCCAGAACCAGAACGCAATATGTTATCTAAACCCCCCTGACCTGATTTCGTAGTGCGTATACCGTCGATTAAAAACTACGGTAGTGTCCTGATATACCTGATAGCAGTTCCCCCCCACGTTGCCAACATAGACCATAGTCATCTTAAGCTACTGTAAAATCCCTCCCCCTCTTCCGAGGGTAGTGCATACTATAAAATTGGCGGCATGACTATTTTCGGAGCAAATAAAGACGCAACAACGCGAGCAAAGCGCACTTTTAGCACTCTGCCGCAAGCAACGCTTCACTCAAACCCCATATTCATCCTCGATCTCATCGAGCAGCATCTCGCTGTACCTGCACAGATGGGCAAGGTGCTCCCGGTGATCTGCGAGTAGCTCCCTCTCGCTCTGGACGTACTCGCGAACCAGTTCGTCGCCACAGTACTCGACCAGCCGCCGGATGCTCTCAAGAGTCGTGTCAAGATGGAACTGCAGCCCGATGACCCTGCCACCATACTCAAACGCCTGATTCCGGCATGTATCCGACTCTGCAATCCCTGCTGCTCCCGGCGGCAGGTCGAATGTGTCGCCGTGCCAGTGAAACACTGTGAACCGTTTGGGGAGCCGCCTGAACACACTGGATCTGCTGGCAGCGTCAGTGAGCCGCACGTCGAACCATCCGATCTCGGGGTACTGGTTCGTGTGGATTTTCGCGCCGAGAACGCTTGCGATCAGCTGGGCGCCGAGACAGACTCCGAGAACGATCTTTCCGGCGTCGATTGCATCTTTGATGAATGTCTTCTCTCTGGCAAGCCAAGAGAACTTGTCTTCCTCGTAGATGTTCATCGGACCGCCCATTACGATCAGCCAGTCGAACTCTTCCGGTTCCGGTAGTGGATCGTTGTTGTAGAGTTGCGTGTCCGATATCCGATGCCCTTTTGCGAGCGCCCAGTTTTCGATGTTTCCCAGTCCCTCGAACGGGACGTGCTGCAGGTAATGGATTCTCATCACAGTTTCCTCCTTTCAATACTCGAGTCGTGGACAGAACTTCTCAAAGGTTTTTCGCTATCAGCCCGTGAGCAAACCACAAATCCTGCCAAAGGTTGTCCTACCCAATCAAAGATGTCCAGTACTTTGCGCCAGAACACTTTTTCCGAGGAGCGTAGGTCCCGGATGCGTGCCAGCAACTCTTCGAAGTAGTTGCCACCGCCCACCTGCTTGAGCCGGTCGTCGTCGAGGGCAAATCCCTTGATTATGAACTCACGCAGCAGCTTTGTCGCCCAGATGCGAAACTGCGTGCCACGATGGGATTTTACCCGGTAGCCAACAGAGATTACGACATCAAGGTTGTAGTGCTGCGTGTCATAGATTTTCCCATCATTGGCAGTTATCCGGAATTTCCGGACAACTGATTCCGGCACCAGCTCACCCTCCGCGAAAATGTTCTGGATGGGCTCGTTGATCGTGCGTACATTCTTCTGGAATAATTCTACCATCCGCTTCTGGGTGAGCCAGACGCTCTCTTCCTTATAGAGAACCTCAACCTTTACCGCACCATCATTGGCGAGGTATAGAAGGAATTTGTCCTTATCGCTCATAACAAATCCTCCAATCTGCTCAAAAACCCATCCTGTGTCCCTCGTTCATAGCCAGCAACGCCGATAAGTTCGTATTCTGGAAAAGCGGCATACTTCATTTACCGTCCCACAATGCCTTGGTGTTCGCTGCCGTAAGCGTTTTCATCTGGCGGATCGCAATTTCGTTTAGACGTTTCAGGCGATCGCCCTGAGTCATGCCCATATGGATGAATTCAGCGTTCATGCCCTCGATGTTGGCCAGAACCAGCAATTGCTCGATGCTAGCGAAGTCCCGCATGTTGCCTTCAAGCCGGGGGTTGGCATCACGCCACTGCTTCGCGGTCCGTCCAAAGAGTGCCACGTTCAGAAGATCGGCTTCGTTGGCGTAGGTGATGGCAGCCTGTGCCGGGGTGAC
>JAUVWP010000021.1 GCA_030604085.1 Methanosarcinales archaeon
ACAACGTCAGTGCAATCCGGATCACAACAGATACAGGCAGTCCCTACGATCCAGGAGATCAGGTGACTATCACAGGATCCACATCGAACCGCACCATACCGGTATCGGCGGTGGTGAACATTACCGCCACCTCGCCGGATGGATCGGTCGTCGCATTCAATACCACGACATCAGACAGTGAAGGAGATTTCTCTGTAGACTTTGTGCTTCCTGTCGATTCCGAACCCGGTGATTACAAGGTAGCGGTGACAGCCAGCTATGGCGACGAAACCGGTCGAAGGATCGCCACTTTCAAGGTTGGAACCCTGATTATAGGGATGGATGCGCCTGATATGGTGATTATAGGCGACCCCTATCTGCTCGAGGGCAGTGTCCGGTACGATGACGGCGCACCGGTCTCAGGTGCTGATCTCAATGTTACAATCAAGAATTTGAATGGCGCATCGGTACACATCAACCACACAAGTTCAAACGCGACAGGACATTTCACGATCCAGTGGACTCCGGCAGAAGCAAGCATATACGCAGTCCGGATAACCGCGCGAGATGCCGCAACACTGAAGGTGGGGCTCAACACAACAACATTCCAGGCTCCATGCGGCATTGTTGCAGTAGCTGTACTCGACTCATGGGGTGCAGACTACGATGAATATACGATCTGGGATGATCTGAACAGAAATTGGTACAAATACGGAGATTATCTCATCGATATCAATTATACAACGCTTAACAAGGAAGATATAACCTACGACGATCTTAATCTCTGCGGGGCAGATCTGCTTGTGATCTCAGCTGCATGGGATGGCGGCGCATATACCGGGAATAACTGGGAGTTTTCCGATTCTGAGATATCTGTGATCAAACGATATGTGCAGGAAGGTCATGGTCTCGTTGGGACGAGCGGCACGCTCTCAACCGATATCCCAAATAACATATTACTTGCAACCTTGTTTGGATTGGATCCGGGTGAGATCGGTGTATGGGCTTACTGGTTCCGTCCGATATTTGAGCTCCTTCGTCCGGACCATCCGCTATTCACAAGGATATCAGATCCGTACTGGAGCGGAATAGATATGACCGTTGCAAATCTGGCTCTCAATCCTGAGTATCCCGGGACCGTCGTTGCCAGATCAAAAGATCGCATAGCGAGCATATACGAATACAGAGGCGACCATGTTGCGGCAGGCGCATCTGTCTACTTCACCCATATAGTTGAGCTATCCGATGCAAACCAGGAAGATAGACAGATAGTCTACAACTCCTTTGTATGGGCGAAGACCAACATCGAGAGAAAGCCGCATGAGATCGCGGTGTATAACCTCGAGGCACCTGACTGGATAGAACCGGACAGTTCTACCCTGATCAATGCCACCATAAAGAATAATGGATTAAATGATGAGAGTAATATAGAAGTGAATTTCATGGTGGATGGTGCGATCGTTGAGAGCATCACAATCCCCGATCTTTCGAGTGGAGCCAGTATTCCTGCGAGTTTCGGATGGACAGCCCCATCCACGATAGGGATGTATGATGTCGCGATATATGCAGTCCCGGTATCCGGAGAGGATATCACGGTCAACAATGCTAAAAACAAGAGTGTGCGTGTGATCACGCCTGCTGGTTGTCTGAAAGCGGTTGTGCTTGACTCTTACGGCACAGACGATGGTTTTATAACCAGATTCTGGGACGATCTTGGTGATGGCTGGTATATCTATGGGGATTATATGCTCGATATCGATTACACCACACTGAACGTAGAGAAGATCACATACCCGGAGATATCAGATACCGGGGCAGATGTCCTGATAATTTCATGTGCTTATGACAGGGAGTTTTCCGATTCTGAGATAGCGGCGATAAGCCAGTATATAGGGGAAGGTCACGGGATCATTGCGACCGCCGGAACATTCGATTCATGGGTTAGCAACAATATCAAATTAGCGCCGTTGTTTGGAATGGCTGATATTACAGGGGATGCGTACTGGACTTCCGGAAATTTCACGCTATATTATCCGGACCACCCGATCTTTTTGGGGCTGGATGATCCGTACCAGAGTGAGAGCGGGGCCACAAATTATCCCGGGGACACAACAACCGGATCCGTACTTGCCATGACCGATGACGGCTACTCCTCCATAATCACCAATGACGTAACCGGTACGGATCAGGGATATGCCAACATCTATCTCAACCATTTCCCGGAATCAGGTGCAGGACCGAATGACACCCAGTTATTCTATAATACTATCGTATGGGCTGGCATACCGCATCCGAAGCCGGATCATGATTTATGTCTGTCCGGATTCGAATATTCTGATAGGGTTTGCTGCAACATGCCGATCCGGTTCAACGTGACCCTAAAAAACAACGGATTGAACGACGAGACTGATCTGAGAGTGAATCTCACCGTGGACGGTGTCGTTCTTAACAGCACTGACATTTCATCCATCGCGCAAGGGACCAATATCCCATTACATATCTCGTGGACTCCGGCATCGCCCGGTTTTCATCGCATCGATCTATCGGTCACAGAAGTACCGGGGGAGGATATAACGTTCAATAACCGCGTGAGTACAGGAATCGATGTGCCGGTTGCAGGTTTCAGTGGTGAATATTCAGATTACGGGGTAGACACTGACGGAGATGGGTTGTATGATTATTTAACGATCGAGGTTGGCGTGAATGTAGCGGCTGCTGGAAACTATATGATCTATGGAGAGTTATGCGACGAGTACGGGTCATGGATAGATTACGAGGGTAGTGATTATGTGTATCTTGGTGCTGGCAGTCAATCCATACCATTAGAATTCAGTGGAATCAAGATACGACAGAACGGTGTTAATGGAACATACAACCTCAGGTACCTGAATCTCTATGATGATGACTGGAACCAACTCGACTCCATATACGATGCATACACCACAACGCATTACAATTACACCGAGTTTCAGAGGCCGCCTGCCGAGTTCAGTGATAGCTATTCAGATTATGGGGTAGACACTGACGGAGACTGGTTGTATGACTATCTAACGATCGAGATAGGTGTAGATGTGACAACCGCGGGGTATTATCAGGTTGAGGGAAGGCTGGATGATAGTTATGGGGACTACATCGAGTACAGAAGCAACTACGCATACCTGAACACCGGAAACCAGACCGTACAACTCGATTTCAGTGGAATTGCAATCAGGCAGAACGAAGTTAACGGAACTTATGATCTCAGATATTTGCACTTGTACGATGACGATTGGAATCGAATAGATTACATATACGATGCGTACACCACCTCACATTACAATTATACCGACTTCCAGAGACCGCCTGCCAAGTTCAGTGATATCTATTCAGATTACGGGACAGATACCGACGGAGATTGGTTGTATGACTATTTAATCATAGATGTTGGTGTTAACGTGACGATGGCTGGAAAGTACAGGATAGAAGGATCGCTGTACGATGAGTATGGGTACTGGATAGAATATGATAACAGTTATACCTATTTAAACGCTGGAAATCAGACTGTTACACTCGCATTCCGTGGCACAGCGATCCGCCAGCATAATGTTGACGGGAATTTTTACCTCAGATATCTGAATCTCTACGATGGTGACTGGAACCGACTCGATTACATATACGATGCATACACAACCTCGTATTATAATTACACAGAGTTCGGAGATTCGATACCTGATGCGTATGAACCAGACGACAATTATTTATTATCAAGTTATATTTCTGTTGATGGTGTCAAGCAAACTCATAATTTCCATGTCCCATACGATCAAGACTGGCTGAAATTCAGTGCTACGGAATGTGGAGCGTACACCATCGAAACCTCCGATTTTGGGGGTGAGTCAGACACCTGCCTGTATCTTTATAGTACTGATGGGGTGACAGAGATATGCCACGATGATGGTGGTTCTGGTTTGGCATCAAAAATAATTTGGAACTGCAGCACTTCCGGCACATACTACATAATGGTTAAACATTTCAATCCACTGATATTCGGTCCGGAGACTGGATACAACGTATCTATAACGGCAGAAGAAAAACCCCTCCGCGGGGATGTGAACCAGGATGGAGTGATCACCTCCGCGGACGCCACCATCGCGCTCCAGCTCGCAGCCACCGGCGGCTGGGACTCCGCAGCGGACGTCGATGGTGATAACCACATCACTTCACTCGACACGCTCATGATCCTGCAGGCGGCGGCTGATGCAATCACGCTCTGACTACCTGTGCCAGCACGAAACACAGACCGATGCGGCGCAGCCACCATTCACCAAAGGCAGAATTCACCACACCTTCAGATCGATCCCCTCGATCCGCACACGATCCGCCTCCGAGTGCACGATCACGCCGGAGTGAACCTTGCCCATCATGCAGTGCTCTGGCAAAAATCGCACCGTCGCCCCGACATCAGGCATATCCCCTCTCGTCACCACTCCTTCGAAGCCAACGACCATGCATAGCCCCGCATCCGTCCAGTCCATCTCGCTGCCAAGCCGGTGGAGCGGACCGACGACGTGCACAGTGAATATCCCGGGAGCTACTGCCAGGACCTCTGCGAAATGTGTTATCGGGCAGCCCCACGGGCGGTAGCGGAGAATATCCCCGATCTCTGCCCGGATCCCTATGTCAAACGGATGCAAATCCTCCCGGCACGACGGTTCGCCTCGAAGCGGGGACAAGACGAAATCCGCTGCAAGATGGTCGATGAGTCCGATGATCTCTGCTTCCTCTTCTGCATCTTCAGCGTCTTCCACCGCGTCCCAGGTCTTCCCGGATAGGATCTCATTGACCTGCTCGTTACTTTCCTTAAATCTGTCCTGAAGTAGAAACGGGCAACTGGTTGTTTTCACCTCGCCTGCCACCAGCGCGGCTGCGAACTGGGTGCAATTCGTATATCCGCACTCGCCGCAGTTAAATCCTGGCAACTGCCGGTATATCTGCCTCTTCATCGCCTGCCCCCGACCCCTGATGGTCGGCGGATTGTGTTTCGGATTGCGTTTGTGGGTCGGTATCGATTCAACAACCATTTTGTAGTATCAACCTTAAGCGTAAGTGGGGTGCGCAGACACATATATGCATCTATGCTTTACGCCGGCTCCGCGCTGCTGATGCTATCCGGGGCATACGAGAATAGAAAAGACCCGCATCGATCAGCGCACCATTCTACATGCCGTAGTTACGATATGATTATCGAATCCAGATTTGCCGTTCCGGCCCGCGTCCAGTACCTGCATCTGGCGCAGACTTGTATACGACCAGAATCATGCAATTGACTTCCACATTTCGGACATTTATTTAGTTGATACATTCCCCTAACCTCTCTCTGGTTGATTGCAGGTGTAGTACAACGTCGCTATTTGTTAATAAATCTTTCGGTTTTTTTCACACCGGGTCAGGTGGTCAGCAACCTCATTATATGATTGTGCTAATTGGGGTCTGCGCGCTCGGTCGGAGGTATCCGGTCGGAAGATTCAGATGAATTAGATGAATTAGATGAATTAGATGAATTATTCCACTGCGCCTGCCAGATCAGACGTCATATAGTCCACGATCTTCTGCAACTTGGTCCTGACTTCCGTTTCATCGAACGAATTTATGATATGTTTCGAGCAATCGACGTGATGCTGAACCGCCTTTATCGAGAGGTCTATCGCATCGTGTTTTAGGATGTGCGGTAGCGTTGTTGCGGTGTTCTCAGACTTCTTCTCGTGCTGGAGTTCCTTGCATTCGAGGATGTCATCGATGATCTGGTACGCCATGCCAAGATGCATCCCGAATTCGGTGCATCTGCTGACCGACTGCGCGGGCGCCCCACCAATCCTGCTTCCCATACATGCCGATGCGGCAAAGAGCGATGCGGTCTTCTTGCTTATGCATTCGAAGTAATCGTTCTCGGAAAAATCAGTCTCGTTGCTGTTGACATCGAGCGCCTCGCCTTCGGACATGGACATGCCGGCGCGCCCGAAATCCTGAATCACTGCCGGGTCATATTTTGAGATCAGTTCGATCGACTTTGAGATCAGGAAATCGCCGCAAAGGATCGCAGCAGCCAGCCCGAACTGCTTGTAAACACTTGGGACGCCCCTGCGCACAAGACCTACGTCCAGTATGTCATCGTGTATCAGCGATGCTGAGTGGATCAGTTCGATCGCGAGCGCGGCATCGATACATTCGTCCGCATCGCCGCCGAAGAGTTCGGAAGAGAGAATTAGGATGATTGGGCGGATTCTTTTGCCCCCCGACTCGAATACGTGGCGGACGATACGTTTCAGATTCGATTCATCGAGATTATCTATCATACTGACGATTGCGCCGTTTATCAGCCGGTATTCGTACCAGTCCGTGATCATCAGTATACCTCGTTATTCTTTAGTCTCAAGCGCGGTCGCCTCGGTGCTGTACTTTGATGGGCATTTGGTTATTATCTGGTTTGCGGATATGGTGTTGTTGGAGTACAACTCTCCGGTGACGGCAGCATGATTTCCTTCTATCAGATTTGGGGGGTGGTGCTCCACATAACTGACATTGACATCTCTGCGCCCATCTGTAAGGGTAAATAATATCGTTGAACCGTTATCCATGTAGCGAAGCGTCCCTACCGCGACGGTGCCGTTTACATGCACCCGCTTTCCTATGTGCTCATCGGTAAGCTCCGAGACTGCGAGTTGTTTGTTACCGACAGGGATGCCCCACAATCCGACCACCAGAACAACTGCGATGATAGCGAATGCAGATAGTACTTTTCGTCTCCTATCCATGTGTGCTCCGATTCCTCCTCGTTCTTGATAATCGTGATCGCGTAAGCAGCAGGTATATGGTGTAGAGCCCGAGTCCTGCCCATACGATGCCGAATGCGCATAGCAGATAATTCATAGTCTTTATGATTGTGGTGATTCTATTAAATATTTGCCGCCGCGGTAGTTTGTGATCGAAACGTTAATGTGCACTCGGTTACTGTATTATATGTTCTCACGCTCCGGTAGTGTAGTCCGGCCAATCATGGTGGCCTTTCGAGACATTGACTCGGGTTCAAATCCCGGCCGGAGCATTGGATTTTATCGCAATTACTTTGTGCGTTTCCGGTGTTAGTCCTTTCCACGTACTCTGGTAACTTGTGAATAAAACCGGTGTGGTTGGTGTTAATCTCGCCCCCGGTGTGGAATGACTGGTAGATACTGTTTTTCACCAGCACCCGCGCCGGAAACACGTCTGGTGTCGAGACTTACGACCGGCCCTTGGGAAGTTTTTTATAATACAATCACAGGTTGATCATACACAGCGCGGAGAGTCTGATCGGAGAGAATCGCGCGTTTAACAGAGGTGGATGAAATGAATGTGAATACAAAACATAATATCTTCGGAATCTGTATTGCAATTGCATTGCTCGGCGCTTTTATGGGAGGTGCATCGGCAGCGACCGCGTATGAGACATCACCGAACACATCAGCTAATTATCTTGCAGTGTCTGATATCACGTTCATCGGAACTGCGATCGAATACTTTGAAGATTCTGGGGTCGGTGCTATGTATGGCTGGAATGTAAGTGTGGATGAAGTGATCAGCGGATCCACGCCATGTAATTGGCTGAATGTTACTCTTCAAACAGTCGCACCACCAGTTGGGGATATGGATCAAAATATCACTGCAGGGGATAAGGTGGAAGTTTACGGGTATTGTTACGAGGATCCGGAGGGGTGCAGTGTGAGCCTGGTAGGGTCTGAGGATTATTACATCGTCAGTACGGAGTCAAACATCACATTCATAGGAACTGCGATCGAATCCTTTAACGCATCCATGCCCAATGCTCCGTATGGCTGGAATGTAAGTGTGGATGAAGTGATCAGCGGATCCACGCCGTGTAATTGGCTGAATGTTACTCTTCAATCAGTCGCACCACCAGTTGGGGATATGGATCAAAATATCACTGCCGGGGATAAGGTAGAAGTTTACGGGAATTATTGCGAGGATCCGGAGGGGTGCAGTGTGAGCCTAGTAGGGTCTGAGGATTATTATATCGTAAGATTGTGTGTCCACAATATAGATACAGACGAAGATTTTGCAGAGATTCAGGATGCGATAGATGATCCTGCCACAGGAGATGGGCACACGATTGTTGTTGATGCCGGGACTTATTATGAGGATGTGTTTGTGAATAAGTCGCTTACACTTCAGGGCGAAGGGCTGCCAACGATCGATGCACAGGGCTTAGACAATGCTATCAATATTACGGTTGATAACTGTGTAGTTCGAGGTTTCAGATGCGTTAATGCCAGCGAGAGTGGGATCTCGCTTGACTCGTCAAACAGTGAAATCTGCGACAACACCTGTGAGAATAACAATATGGGTATCAGCTTCACAGGTTCGGATTGCAGATTGATAGGCAACAGCGTGGCGAACAACTCCCTTGTCGGCATCCACCTATTGTATTCGCACAACAGCACAATCGCAAACAACGCCTTTGTAAATGATGGTCTCCTCGCCGGGTCGTATATAAACTCCGTTAAAAATAATACTGTTTACGATAATACAGTGAACGGTGAACTCCTCATGTATCTCGAAGGTGTATCAGATCAAATAATTACAGATGCCGGGCAGGTTATACTTGTAAACTGTAATAATATCACGGTAAAGAATTTTGACTTATCAGATACAACTATTGGTATAGCACTCTTTGAAACCAATAATAGCAGGATACTGAATACCAGCGTATCAAACAACTGCTTCGGCATCTCATTGGGTTATTCGAGCAACAATGTGCTTGTGGGCAACGATGTGTCAAACAACGTAGGCGGTATCAGTTTATCGTCATCATCTAACGACAACCTGATTTATCACAACAATTTCATAGACAACACTAATCAAGCATCATCCGATAACACCGGCACCAACTCATGGGACAACGGCTACCCGTGTGGAGGAAACTACTGGAGCGATTACGAAGAAAAATATCCCGATGCCAGTGGGATTGGTGTGAGTGGGATCTGGAATGTTGCTTATGCTATTTCAGGTGGTGCCGGTGCACAGGATCGCTATCCACTCATGCAGCCGAGCCCATCACAGAAAGGCGACCTCAACGGCGACAACGAAATCACCCCTGCCGACGCCGTGATCGCGCTTACAATCGCAGTCAGCGGCGGAGAGAACTATAATGCGGACATCGATGGCGACGGTAAGGTCACATCCCTTGACGGGCTCATGATCCTGCAGGCGGCAGCTGATAACATCGAGATATGACACTTGCCCGCGGAACAAGTCGTCCCGCTCCGATATTCAGGTGGTTAAGGCGATCCAATTTACTCGCCAAGTACCGCATCCACAACAGCGTCCTCCTCGATCCGCACGCCCTTCTTCCTGAAGAATCGCGTGACATTGTGGATGTCCCGCATCAGAAACTCCATAGCATTCGGATGATCAAGGGTCACAGACTGCCCCATATCGATGAAAACAACCTCGTTTCCGTCCATCAGCATGTTAAACTCGCTCAGGTCGGCATGTACGAGATTTGCGTGATATAATAGCCGGACATACTCTACAGTGGTTTCAAACGCCTTCCGCGCCTGATCAGGGGTCAATGACACCTCACGGAGTTGCGGCGCGGCGATCTCATCCCCCCCGATAAACTCCATTAAAAGAACGTTATTTCTCTCGACAAACGGTTCTGGCACACGTACCCCTGCTGCATGAGCTTTTTTCAGATTTCTCAGTTCTTTCTTCGCCCATGCGAACACGATGCTCCGTTTCTCGTGCCTTACGTTCTTGAATCTTGGATCTCCGATCAGGTATGACGACATCGCACGGAAATTGCTCGTAGAGATGCGGTACACCTTTATCGCGATCTCCCGTTGCTGCTGCTCCCGCTCACATCCGAACGCATGGTAGATGTTCGCCTCCTTACCCGTACTGATCACGCCTCCGAGCGCATCGATGTATCCCTTGTTTGCGAGATGGTAGAGAGTCTTCAGTGTAAACGTATCAAAAACGCCTTCGACCGATTTTAAGTCTCCAGAATCCTTTATTCTGATCCGAAATCGGTCAATTTCCTTATCGATTTCCCTTAATTTTTTTTCGAGTTTTGCCATGATTCAGGAGAGGTATCCACGGCGTCTGAGCCAGTCAACCTGTGGCGCGGTGTATCTCCAGACCACATCTGCCTTCTCTTCCTGGAATGACCACGGAATGATGATGACGACATCGTTCTCCCGGATCCATATCCGCTTCTTCATCCTTCCGGGTATTCTGGCATTTATTATGGTTCCGTCAAAGCATCTCACACGCAGGTGGTTTGCTCCGAGCAGTTTCTCAACAGTCGCCAGAACTTCACGATCGTGTTTGCGGGGAATGCGTACGCGTACTATCGGTGCATCGGTCTTCTTCTTCTTAGCCAGAGATGACACCTCTGTGTATCCAGTTCCAGTGCATGGATTCGCATTGTCGCTATATGTATATAAACATGCACAACCACCATAACATGATGAAGGTGATTCGTGACCCGATCCACGGATATATCGAACTGGATGAAGCAGCACTCGCGCTTGTCGATACGCCTGTTATGCAGCGATTACGCCGAATCAAATAACTCGGACTGACAAGTCTTGTGTACCCGGGAGCAAACCACACCAGATTCGAGCATTCGCTTGGCACGTATCATCTTGCAAACCTGCTTGCGGATTGCATGGGAAAAGAAAGTGAGTATGACAAAGAGGCAGAAGGGGGGGCGGATGGAGGCGCCGGGCAGACCGAACTGCGCGTCGCTGCACTGCTCCACGACATCGGGCATGGACCACTGTCGCATGTGACCGAGAATATCATCAGGGAATATACAGGAAGATCGCATGAGGACGTTTACCAGATCCTCGAAAACAACCTCGGAGAGATATTTGATCGATACTCGATCAGCATCCCAAGGGTTGCCAAGCATATAAAAGGGGAAACCGGATTCGGTGCTGCTTTAAACAGTGAGATCGATATTGACCGGATGGATTATCTTGTCAGGGATGCGCATTACACGGGTGTTCCGCTTTCAGTCGATCTTGTGCGCTTGATTCACGAGATGAGGTTTCTGGACGGGAAACTCGTGATCGGAAGCGGAGGGATACGGGCTGCCGAGTCGCTCCTGCTCTCGCGGTTCCTGATGCACCCGACCGTATATTACCATCATGTGACCCGCATCGCCGAGTCGATGTGCGTGCGTGCTGTCGAGTGCATGATCGAGGACGGCTTCGATGCGAGGATGCTTCATACGATGGACGATCAGGAGCTCTTTATGCAGATGGGGTCGTATTCCGGGTATCCGACAGAGATCGCGGACTCCTTGCGTGACCGGAAGTTGTTTAAACGTGCACTCTACGAAGGATTCGATGCGGTGGGCGAGAGCGTGCTTGGGCACCGGAGAAACGTGAGAAGAATCGAAGACGAGATCGCATCCGCTGCCGGGGTTGATCCTGAGTATGTGCTTGTGGACATCCCGAAGCCGCCAGAGATCGTGGAGACGAAGGCGAACGTTGTGATTGATCAGCGGTTAAAGCCGCTTCATGAGGTCTCGCATCTCGTTTCCGCTCTCGGTCATGCGCAGCGCGACAACTGGCGGATGGGCGTGTACACGCCTTCCGAATATCGCGACGTGGTTGCAACTGCTGCGAGGGAGTTCTTTGGTGTGAGGAAGCACAAGCAGTTCAGGCTGGATGAGCTGATTACGTGAGTTTTTTTGGGGGGGGTGAGGGATTATCCACCCCTCCTGCTCCGAATATCTGAAAGCACACAAGTTAGAACCCAACACTAAATAAGTCGGTAGCCACATCAATTAGCAAGATGCACAAACCCTTAAACGCCCTCTCCAGATACCATCGCGTCTCTGCCGGTATCGAAGAGGCGCGATTTCTGACCGCAAAGAACTTTTCGGTCGATTTCGATCTCGACGCACCAATAAGCGATCTCCGGAGCATCCACGACGATGCGATGAGCGACCTTCATCGAGCGTACCGACCAGATATGTCAGATCGATCAGACCTGCCAGACCAACCGGAAAGAGATAAGAAACCTACCGGAAGATCCCTGCTCGATCTCAAGATCAAGATCGCAGACCGAATGCTTGAGAATTGTCATTTCTGTGACCGGAGATGCGGCGCAAACCGGAAGAAAGGGGAGATGGGGTACTGCAGGATCGGTGCGGTCTCGAGATACACGTCAGAGTTCCTGCATTACGGCGAGGAGCCGGAACTTGTGCCATCGCACACGGTCTTCCTCTCGGGATGCGTCTTCTCGTGCGTGTACTGCCAGAACTGGGAGATCTCGACCCACCCGGATCTCGGAATCCCAATTCTTCCAGAGGATGTTGCAAGGATCGCTGCAACGAGGCGCGGTCTTGGCGCAAGGAACCTGAACTTCGTGACTCCGACACCGCATCTTCACATCATACTGCGCATTCTTGCCGAGATGAGAGTGAATACCCCGATTGTGTGGAATTCGAATATGTACCACTCGGAAGAGGCTGCAAAACTCCTTTGCGGCGTTGTTGATGTCTATCTTGGAGATTTCAAGTACGGAAACGACGAATGTGCAAAGAGATACTCGAATGCCGATCATTACTGGGATACCGTCACGAGAAACTTCCTCTGCGCTTACGACGACTCAGAGATCCTGCTGCGGCAGCTGGTGCTTCCAGGACATCTCGAATGTTGCACCGCTCCGATTATTGAGTGGGTGCGTGATCACATACCCGAGGTCAGGTTTAACCTGATGTTCCAGTACCGCTCCGCGTATCTGGCTTACCAGTATCCCGAGATCGCCAGATCGCTCACAGAGAGTGAGTGCGAGCAAGCGAGCCGGTTGCTTGCCGAGAGCGGGTTTTGCCGGGATTGACTGTGGTTCGTATCGCATAATTTTAAGTACTTCTGCCACGGATTCATACCTATGAAAGAACAGACCGAAGTCAGGAATCTCAAAGAGGGCAGATATGTGATCATCGATGATGAAGTGTGCACGATCAAAGCTATCTCGAAATCAAAGCCTGGAAAACACGGATCTGCCAAAGCACGGGTCGATACCATCGGGCTTTTCGATGGACAGAAGCGGTCGATCGTGCATCCCGTAGGAACCAAGATATTCGTGCCGATCGTCGAGCGGAAGAATGCTCAGGTTCTCTCGGTCGCAGGCGATGTCGTACAGTTGATGGACATGACAGATTACACCACATTCGAACTCCCGATTCCCGCGGAGTACAAGGATCGCGTGGTAGAAGGGGGCGAGATCCAGTACATCACAGCGCTTGGCAAGATACGGCTCGATATGCGCTGATGTTCGAACGCTGCGTCTTTGCGGATGCAGTCTCTACTTATGAAGACGCTCGCTTCGTGATATTCGGCGTGCCCTTCGATGCCACCTCCTCGTTTCGACGCGGAAGTGCCGAGGCGCCCGATGCCATGCGGAAGGCGAGCTACAACTTTGAGACGTACAACGATTTTTACGGCATCGATCTTACTTCTGTTCCCGTGCACGATCTCGGCAATCTCGATCTTGCTTATCTCGACCTTGATCGCTGTGTCGATGACATGCTGTGCATGACAGGAGACGCGGTCAGGGGGGCTATCAGGGACTCCAAAGTTCCGATCGTGCTCGGCGGCGAGCATACGCTGACCTACGGCTGCGCAAGGGCTTTTGCCGAGCAGTATGATGATATCGGGATCATCATCCTTGATGCGCATCTCGACCTGCGCGATGAGTATCTCGGGGTCAAACAGTCTCATGCCTGCGTTTCAAGAAACATCATCGACGATCTGACCGATCGGTGCGTTCTGATCGGTATAAGAAGCGGATCGGCAGAGGAGTACCGGTATGCAGAGGAGAACGGGGTTATGTGGCATTCCGCAGACGAGGTCTGTGATGCCGGCATGGAGTCTGTGATGCGGCAGGCGATCGATGCATTATCCGATAGCGGCGCCCGCAGGATATATCTCTCCATCGATGCCGACGTGATCGATCCCGGATACGCGCCCGGTGTCGGCAATCCTGAGCCGTTTGGGATCGAGCCGCGGGATCTGCGTGCTGCGATACGGATGGCTGCGCCGCATGTATGTGGGTTTGACATCGTCGAGATCAGCCCCGGATACGATCACGGAGAGAGTGCGATTCTCGGCGCACGGCTGGTGCGAGAGTTTATCGCGGCATAGAGCACACGGCAGTAGGGGTGGAAGTAGAGGCGGAAGTAGAGGTAGATGTAAAAGTAGAGGTAGAAAGGGCGAGGTGGTCTCTGATTACGAAGATACACGGCTGGACCGGAAACATTGCAACGATCGATCTTGATTGCGGGACGGTCAAGCAGGAGAAACTCTCACCAGAGGTTGCAAGAGACTTTCTCGGCGGAAGAGGGCTTGGCGCATCCATTTTGTGCGAAACGATGGACCCGAAAGCAGACGCGTTCGATGCCCCGCTCATACTCACAGTGGGTCCGCTCACAGGCATCGCACCGATGTCAGGGCGGCATTCGTTCGTCACGAAATCGCCACTCACTGGAACAATTGTCGATTCGAGCGGTGGCGGATGGTTCGGGAGCGAATTAAAACGCGCAGGATTCGATGCGGTAGTCATAAACGGGCAGGCAGAGACTCCTGTCCATCTCAGCATCGATGATCATGACGTGCACATCGAGGACGCATCCGATCTCTGGGGATTAAACGTACGTGAGACCACGAAGAGACTGGAAGCGCACGGTAAAGTGGCATGCATCGGGCGGGCAGGGGAGAAGTGCGTCCGGTTCGCAAATATCATGAACGATTACGTCCATGCATGTGGACGCGGCGGCATCGGCGCTGTGATGGGGCACAAGAGATTAAAGGCGATCGTAGTACACGGAAGCACCAAACCGAGCATTGCAGACGAAATGGGATTTGAAGATGCGAACAAGGAGATCTTACGGCTGCTGCGTGCAAGCCCGCCGCTAAAAAGTCTTTCGGTGTATGGGACGCCGTCGCTTGTGAGCCTGATCAATTATCTCGGATTGATGCCGACCAGGAATTTTAAAGATGTCCGGTTCGATGTCGAGTCGATATCCGGCGATTACATCGAGGAGAACTACGAACTGAAGCGACGTTCCTGCCACAAATGTTCTGTTGCATGTAAACACCGGACAAAGGATGATATCGAGATTCCCGAGTACGAAACGATAGCTATCTTCGGTCCTGATTGTGATAATGGTGATTTTGATAAAATCATGGATGCAAACCGGGTGTGCAACGATTACGGGATGGATACGATCTCGTGCGGCTCAACCATCGCCTGCCATCAGGAACTGCGTGGGAAGACGCACGGATTATCAGAACTGGCGACAATGATCGGGGAGCGGGAAGGAGTCGGAGACGAATTGAGCACGGGATCGAGAGCGTATGCGGACGCGGCAGGCGCAGGCAATGTGAGCATGCACTCGAAAGGGATGGAGATTCCGGGATACGACCCACGCGGCGCACTCGGGCAGTCGCTTGCGTACGCAACCTCGAATCGCGGTGCGTGTCACATGCGGGCGTACATGATTGCGCCGGAGATCATCGGCAAGCCGAAACTGATCGACCGGCACACCCTTGCAGGAAAGGCGGGTCTGGTCAGCATCTTCCAGAATCTCTCGGCTGCGATGGATTCGCTCACAGTCTGCCGGTTCTCATCCTTCGCACTCTCGGCAGAAGAGTACTCAAGTATCTTGAGTGCGGTCACAGGAATCCAGTACACAACAGAAGATCTGCTGCAGATGGGCGAGCGGATATAGAACCTCGAGCGGATATTTAACCTGCATGCAGGGTTCACACGGGCAGACGATACGCTTCCCAATCGTTTCTTTGGAGACGGCGGCATCGACCGCGGCGAATTCGAAGATGCGCTGGATGAGTACTACCGCTTTCGCGGATGGGGTATGGATGGGGTGCCTGCCGGCTGGAAACTCGAGGAACTCGGGTTACAACCGGATTAGTACCTCCCAACCAATCGAAAAGCTTTTAGGGGGGACAGGTCAGTTAGAAGATATGTGGGATGTATGGACATGGATGCGAGAAGGTATAATAGGGCGAAAGCGCGGGCGAATAAGCTAAAAGAACTCATGGGAAAAGGGACGAGAAAGTGACAAAATCAGATGACCCGGAACTCGGAATGACGACCCATCGCATCGAGAATTTAGCAGATGGCATATTCTCCATCGCAATGACGTTACTGGTACTAAACCTTGCGCTTCCGGAGGTTGAAACTGGTCTAACACTGACAACAGAGCTGCATACACTTCTGTTTGGGCAGACGCATAAATTTTTTAATTACGCACTCAGTTTTATCCTTCTGGCGATCTTCTGGATTATTCAACATCAGCAATTTCATTTCATCAAACGAACCGATCATACCCATCTCTGGATAAATATTTTCAGTCTCATGTTTGTAGCTCTGGTTCCTTTCTCTACTTCTTTGACTGGTGATTATCCTAACGAAACGGTAGCAAAACTCTTTTTTGATCTCAATTTGTTTATATTGGGAACATTAAATGTCTTGAACTGGACTTATGCCACAAAAGATTATCGGCTGGTTGACCGCGGTCTCGACCCGCGACGTATAACAGTAGGAAACAGGCATAATGCGGTTATTCCGGTCGTCGCTCTTCTGGCGATGGTTCTATCTTTAATAATTCCAAAGTGGTCTTCTTGCGTGTATCTTTTGATTCCTATTATGTTAGCACATCCGTGGTTCCGGCATAAGAAAACCTGAATAGGTATGGGCGCAGGTATTGCTTTAGTATACCACCCCGTAAGCGCAATCTGGAATTCTAACATTTCAGAACAATGGTTTTAGAGGATGTGTGTTGCTCATGCGAAATGATTCTTCAGACCCGATCATACTACCGAAAGTTACAAAAACAGATACGGTTTACTATATTCGTTGTTCTGTTCGAGATGACTCTTGCTTGCGCGCTTATGCCGAATACGCCTGCAATGCACGCACACGACAACGTTAATATAAAGCACCCTATAACGATATGTAGAGGATCGAGAAAATGACACGATTTGAAGAAGCAGAAAACAAACTGCTGCGTAAGAAGATATGTATGAAATGCAACGCACGCAATCCGATCGGGGCGACCAGATGCAGGAAATGCGGTTATAAACATCTACGCATGAAGTCGAAGGAAAGTAGAGGATGAGCACAGAGCAGTATCTCGATGACGTCATAAAACGGGATGGTGCGGCGCACCTCACCCTGATCGACCCGGACGCCGGGCCCCCTTCCGCGGCATCCGGGATCGCAGAGGCGGCGGCAAAAGCCGGCAGCAGCGCGATCATGATCGGCGGCTCGGTCGGCGCGTCCGGCGACGTCCTCGATGAGACACTGCGTGCGATCAAGGAGGCGACCGATCTCCCGACCATCCTCTTTCCGGCAAGCGCATCTGGAATCAGTAGATACGCAGACTCCATATTTTTTATGAGTCTCTTAAATTCAAGGGATGTGGGTTATCTGATCACCAACCAGATGATTGGAGCAAAAGCCGTCTTCGATTACGGCATCGAACCGATCCCGATGGCATACATCATCGTAGAGCCGGGCGGCACAGCCGGATGGGTCGGGGATGCGAAACTGATCCCGAGAGAGAAGCCGGAACTTGCAGTGGCGTACTCGCTTGCAGGAAAGTTTCTTGGCATGAGATACACCTACCTGGAGGCGGGTTCTGGCGCAGCCGACCCTGTGCCACCGGCGATGATCCGTGCCGTGAAGAGGGCAGGCTGCGAGACACTCGTGGTCGGAGGCGGGATCCGGAGCGCGCAGTCCGCAAGAGCCGCCGCGGAAGCCGGCGCTGACATCATCGTGACAGGCACCGCGGTCGAAGAGACGTCAGAGATACAGAGAACGATTACCGAATTCGTAAATGCAATAAAAAAGTGATAATATGACTACTGAGATACCACCACAGGTACAGCATCAACTTGCGCAACTTCAGCAGGTTCAGCAGCAGGCACAGGCGCTCGCATCACAGAAGGCGCAGGTGACATCAGCGCTCAACGAGACCGAGATGGCTCTCGAAGAACTTTCGAAACTCGAGGATGATGCAGTGATCTACAAGAATGTCGGACAACTCCTGATCAAGGGCGAGCGCGATTCTGTTGCGACGGAACTTACCGAGAAGAAAGAAACGATGGAACTTCGGGCACGCACGCTCGAACGGCAGGAGGAACGCATCCAGAAACGGTTCCAGCAGTTGCAGGAGCAGTTGCGCAGTGCGATCGGCGGCGGCGCTGGCGGCGGAATGGCTTGAACCGAAAAGATTTCAGAAAGGACGATTGCAAAATAGCTTGAACCGTTAAAGCAGGAAGAGGGCGCGGAGAAGGAGGGGTCAATCTTCTCCGCGGTCTCTGCGGTGAGCACACAGTATTAGACACTCATGCAATATTGAGCGAAATCGATTATATCTCCCTATGATAAACTATCCTGTCAGGACTATATTTCCAGATAGTGCAGGTTCGGTCATATAGCGAGGATTTTTGGTGCATGATGGATGGTGACTTGACCGAACAATCGATTTTTGAGACGTTCGTGCAACCGACATCTTTACATACACAGTGCACAAACTGTACTATAATTGGAACGTACATCCCAAAACAATGTCCATTGTGCAGGAATTCCGAATGGTGCAGTCATGTCTCAGACAACGATTGATCAATTAAACGTGCTCCTCGCGGATCTGACCGCTCGCGTCGATTGTATACGCGGGATTGTCATATCATCCGCAGACGGTCTTAAGATAGCTGATCGGTTTCGTGATCACTCTTATGACACGCCGATTGCCCATGCGATCAGCGCATCGATAGTCGGTCTGGCAAACAAATCCGTCCACAATCTCGAATTGCCCCCATCCGATCGTATCGTGATTTATACCGGTGATGGGATCGTCGCGGTCTTCAATCTGGGAAATGCTTCGCTGTTAGCGCTGCTCGACCCTGACGCCAATGTCGGGCTGGTGATGATTGAATTGCAACACGCCGCTGAAAAGGTCAAAAAGGTTATGAGGTTATAGGTGAAAACAGAAGGTATGGAACCGGATGAGGACATGAACATCCCGATATACCCGAGGGCTGGCGATCTGGTGTTGCTGATGAACTCGCTTGTCGATGTGATCGGCAGAGGGAGCGCGGGTATTTTATATAATTTCGGTAAGCAACTCGCAGAGAGGTACTATGCGCGCATGAGTATACCAAAAGACCTTGAGCCTGATGCAATCTTTAAGAATATCTTGAGCAGCATGATGTTTTCCGACTGGTTCACAAAGATGGAGATCGACAGAAGCAATGGATTTGTTGTTACGCTGCACAATGTCTTCGAACTGGAAGCGGACGAGGAGAACTGCAATTTTATCCGTGGTTTTCTTGCCGGGCTCTCATCGAGCATCTACCACACACCGTACACCTGCAAGGAGAGCCGCAATCCTGAGAAGGTCAGCGTCTTCACGCTCACCGCGCGGAGTTCTTCTATGAAATATTAATCGTTGCCGCCCATGCCGGTAGCCATCATGAATGAGGGGCTTAGCTTAAATTTGCGTAACTCAACCGGAAGCGCAGCGGCAGAGAGTTGCCCTGTTTCGAAAAACCGGATCGAAACCGCAACATATTTTTACCGCCCTGCCAAACAACCATCATGGAAAACCCGGTCATCACAATCATGCGCCCTGACATGCATCTCGATTCCTCGGTCGCGCTTCTGCGTTCTCATGGCTTTGACGTGATCGCGGCACCGATGATCGAACTTCGAGATAATCGCGACAGCCATTTCGACGGGTTTGTAGAGCGCGTGCTCGCCTGCGAATCGGATATCGTGATATTCACCAGCGCAAACGGAATCGCATTCACACTTGAGAAGATCGATGACCCCAAGCGTTTCGTTCATGCGCTTAACCGGACATCTGTTGTTGCCATCGGATCAAAGACGAAGAGGGCGCTTGAGACGCGGGGCATAAACGTCTCCCTGATGCCGGATTCATACAGTTCGAAGGGGATCGCTGAGCTGTTGCGCGGCACTGACAACAAGACTGTGGAAGTGGTGCGGAGTACGCACGGCGATCCCGCGCTGATCACAGAATTGGGGCGTTCCGGAGATGAGGTTGATGTGCACGAGACCGCGGTGTATAAACTGGTGCTTCCGGATGACGGCAGGCAGCAGCAGATGATCAAGGACGCGCTTGCCGGGAAGATCGATGTCTTCGCATTCACCAGTGCGATGACCGTCCATAACTTCATGACGGTCGCACGGTCGATAGGCGCGGAGTCCGGGATCGTGGACGTGCTATGTGAGAGGGTCGTTGCAGCGATCGGAGATCCCACCGCAGATGTCCTTTCCGGCTATGGCGTCAGCGTGGACGTAATGCCAGAGAAGTTCACGTTTAGGGACATGGTCGATGCATTGCAGGAGCATGTAGGGCGAGGGATTTTAAGTCAATAGTGATTTCAAAAATTGGGGGGTTGTAAAGTTACTCTGGTGCTGGCGTTGTTTTGAGATTGTTATTGATTCAAGTCCCGTATCTGCCACGTCAGGTTTGAATTTCCAGAACAATCAGAGTCGTAACCTGACACCCGGGTAAGTTGGCAGTCCAGTTCGAAATGGTCCGACCTTTGATGAGTTTTTAGCAGAATCGCTAAAATACGATTATAGGGGATGACACCAGCGTGATCGAAATTTGTTTAACAAGGTGAGTGGATTCTCCATATATTTTCAAAGTTATTCCTTAACAAAGCGATGGAATCCTTTTCTCTTATATATATTGTGCCGATACATGATGGACCTGATCTGTCTGAAAGCAGAATTTCCATTCCATCCAGCGCCCAATCATGATCAAAAAAAATCTGTCTGCAGGTCCCATAGTCTTCGCGGGGTATATATTTTACCTCGATTTTATCTCCATATTCCATCTTTAATCTTTTTACATCTTTTGCCTCATCATTTCTATCGATGATCGCCCTGATCTTCGATCCTTGTTGAATGATATGGTTATAATATGCTTTATATACCTCTTTAAAAACGTCGGTTTCGCCCAACATCATCGAGATGGTGGCATTCTCAAATCTATCCATGATCCCCAGAAGATTATACATGACCCATGTATCAGCATAATGAAGTGTGACACTCCCCTTTTCTATCCCAATCCCATATCTGCCGAAGTTTTCCATCCAAATCCCATGCAGCTCCTCGACATCCCGGTTCCTGATGGAAAAATCTTCATCGGAATAGATATCCTTCAGATATTCGGTATATACCTCAACAACGATCCTTGGATTTACAGGTAGGTATGGCTCTGTTCCAAATTTTGTATCTGACCCATGCACGAACAACGCCTGTGCTATCAGGCCATTGTCCATAAGTGCGTTCCTTCCATTCCTAAGCGCCCTTTCAGATATACTTTTGCGTATTCTTTTGGTTTTCCTGTACATTTCAGTAAAGCTCACCGGAGTGTAATAAATCGAAGCAAGATAATACAAAGAAGCTTCATGCGATGCATCGATCCCTGCCTCATCGAATATCGATTCAAAGGTCTGTATGGCACTTACGAGTTTCATCTCTTCCATGTTTATTCCCCCGGTTAACCACCATGTAATAATCTTATGAAATCATAGTAGATATAACTTTTTGCCAATACCACACCTGTTTCATGACGCCATATTTGCAGAATGAAAAACTTATGTATCTGAAAATTGTCAAATCAAGAAAATGACAATCTTTGCCCATCTGTTTTATGTACCACCAAAACATAGATATCAATTGTACCTCATTATCATAATTACTATAATGGAGTGGGGTGAACAACAACACAGGAGGGAACAAACATGACAAAATGGAAATCTCTTTGGGAGTTTAAGGAATTCAGGGCAGTCGTTAGTTGCGCACTGCTCACAACGATACTGGTAGTTTCGATGTGCGGCGTTGCTGGTGCGTATACCGGTACTAATACTGGCGATGGTGGTGCTGGTGGAACAGGGGATGATTATGTAGTTGGTTTTACCATAGACCCAACAACCGCAACGATTTATTCCGGAAATAACCAGCAATTCATCGCAACCGCAACGGTTTTGGATATAACGACAGGAGAAACGACGAATGAAGTTGTATCTTCTGATGTTAGCTGGCAGAGCACAATCGGGAGCATTGATACCAATGGACGTTTTGCCGCGAAGGAAGTCGGTACGGGCATAATAAAAGTGATATATGGGACGGCATCTGCAGAGGCGATAGTAACCGTCAATCACGGACCTGTAGACTGCATCTACATCACAGCAAATGATACCGAGCTCGTCAGTTACTCAAAGTTGACGCCGTCTGTTTCGATACCATTCGGACTCAAAAGTGTGGATCGATATGACAACGAATTCCAGATACCTGATGCGCACTGGACATGTAGCAACGCAAGCATCGGCAGTATCACGCAAACAGGCGTATTCATGTTTGCGGATGGCGTCGTTAATGAGACGGGTGGATTCAACCGAAGCTTTCTGGCTGATAACGAAAGCAGGATGACACAGATAACCGCAGCGGTTGGCGTCAGCACTTTCGACACAGTGGACCTCACACTCTATGCAAACAATCAATCGGGAATAAGGAACGATAACGTAACTGGTATAAACATTCTTGAGGATCCCCTGGAAACGCCGGATGCGAGATTTTCACCTAAATTGATGGCAGTTCAGGTGATGGCAGCCAATGGTTGGGACTTTGGAATGGTGTACCCGGGCACACCCACCGGTTGGACAAAGGTGACATTCAAGAACATCGGCACATGTGACATCAGGATTACGCCGCAGCCACCTATCGATGCCCTTGATACCAACATTTATAAGTATGCATACTTAAGAGGTTATGGATCAGAAGGAGATGGTGTGAAGATGGGTAGTTACTCAGTTGACGTTCCGATAGCTCCAATATACAACAACTTCGGACGTATCGTCAGTTTCTCGTCAGAGACACAGACTGCGGAAATTCGATTAATCCCACTAAGTGATCTGACAAGCGTTACTACCGACGACGGACCAATCAGGTATCTACTTACGTCAATATGAAAAGAATTCTACTTCCTCTTTTTTTATTTTCTTTGATAGGAATTTCATCAGCAGCAGATATCATCGTCCCGAGTGAAGAATCGTATCATGTCCCCTACACGGACGAATTTACATTTACTCTGGTAGTTTCGAGTGAAGATTACAATGGACGGATACGAGTGGAGGATCGATGGGCAGAACTGTATGGCGTATGTGCAAAAGAGCCCGCTCTATACAATAGAACAGCATCCGATCTCGGCATTGGAATAAGTTATGAAAACGAATTTCATATCTCTGAAAGAACTGCCCATGATCTGAAAGTAGCGGTAAAAGTAGATATTGCAGATGTGTATTGTGGTTTGATCATTTTTACACCGATTGATGCTGATGGAAGCGGTATATTATCGCGCGGCACATGGATAACGATGGATATGAGGGGGATCTCATTGTCGCCAGCAACTTCGCCTACAAACAAGAAGGTGCTGAATATAACAGGATTCAGCTCTGAGAAGAGCCTCGAAATTTACTTAAACCAGAATCCTATTGGGACCGTGGAGATAATCAGAGGTAACAACTTCACTGCGGCAATCACGCTATCAGAAGGGGATAATAAAATCGTTATGAAAGCGGTTGGGTCAGAACTGCGGTCAAATCAGATCAATGTTACGCTCGATACAATTCCGCCGGATGCACCAATCATTTTCCCTATCCCCCCTCCAGTCGTAAACAAAAGCACGATTACAATATCAGGAACTGCCGAGGCAGAGTCGATCGTTCACATATTCGTAAATGAAATCGAAAAAAATAATAGATCTGCATCTGGCTCTGGTGAATTTACGCTATCAAACATCGACCTGGATGAGGGTAACAACACGATAACCGCGATTGCAGTGGACAGAGCAGGAAACCCGAGCAACGAATCTGCGCCTGTTTATGTGATCTACAGTGAAAATAAGAAGAGAATTCAATTGAGCGCAGATAAAACCACCACAATATTACATGAGGGGGAATCTGCAACCTGCAACATAACCGCATTGGTTGTTGATGAGACTGGAACGCCGATGGAAAACACCACAGTAACAATAAATTTCTCAATCGTTTCAGGAAATGCCGTTCTTTTAACAAGAGAAGTGGAGACGTATAGAGGTGGGGCAGCGACCATGATAGAAGGTGATGATGCGGGTGACGTAACGATAAAAGCAGAAACATCTTCTCCGGATATAGGGGGTGATTCGCTCACCATCACCTTCAGAAGTCCGGAGTCCACACCTTCACCCGGAAACGAGACAAACGAAACGATACATGTTTCCGATTCTGATGACAGATCCAGGGGCAGGAACATACCGAGTCTACTGATTTACATACTGGTTGCGATCGCAATCGTTGTTGTGGGGTTCCTTCTATATAGTAAGATCACAAAAAAACGGAAAGGGCAGGCGGAAGAGATGGGTGATGGGTTATCATGGGTAGTATCATCCATGAAGAAGAAAGGTGAGGACTATATGATAACAATCGATAAGGACGGTAAAAAGAAAACGATAAAACTGAATGAGAAGTTATATAAGAAATTAATAAAGAAGAGAAAGATGACGTTTGGCAAGCATACGATTGTGTTCAAGCCGAAAAAGTAATACCTATCAGGGAGTGGTGAATATCAAGTTTCATAACATTGGTCGGAAAGTAATTTTCGCAATCCTGCTTTCAATGCTGCTGCAACCAGCAATCGCTGCCACGAGCGAATGTCCTGATGATGATCCGAACACCGATGTTCTGTGGGTGAGCAGCGGTAGCACAATCCTCGCATGGAGCATGACGTACGGATTCGAAGCGGATGATGCGGTGTATATCATACGGGCTTGCGATTTTGATCAGGGTCTGGGCGCATCGCTCATATCGATTGAGAAGGGGGGGGTTGTGAGGAGAAAGGTTCTGTATCTTGATACGCGGCCAGGGGATGATTGGTTCAACTGGGACGCTGAGATAAGGGTGAAATTAACTGATATAACTACAGATGCACACGAAACTCCGTCAGCACACCTGGATATGTATCGCGGAGAGAAACCCCGGCTTGATATCGAGATCGGTGCGACATCCGAGACCTTCTATGGGATCAACGTGTCCTCTGATCAGTACGCTCCGGGAAAGGAGAAGACTGTCACGGTATCTGTTAAGAATACAGGAGGGGCCTGGATCGAGGATGTTGTAGTATGGGTTGATATCGGAGAACTAAAACTTTCAGATGGGGGTTTTGAGTTCCATGATCAGATAATATATGAAAGTCTCGGGTGTATGGAGAATGGTGATACCAGATCGATCAATTTCACTGTTGCTGCACCAGCATGGAATGGGGTAACCTCGCCGTATCAGATCAATTACACCATATCAGCATCTGCTGAAGGAATTGACATCCAGGAGAGGCGATACTGCACAAACGAATCCCTGACACTATCCTGCACCGACCCTCAGTTACAGGTTATACAATCGGTCTGCTATGACGAGATCAGTATGAGTCGGTGCAATCTCATAAGCTCGAATATGAGTCTGAAGAAGATCGCTACATCCATACCAGAAGCCCTGATATATAACGTTAGTGAGTGGAGCGTCGTGGAAGTCAGCATCTGTAATATCGGCTTCTACCCTCTTTACAATCTCAATATCACGGACTCTCCGATACCTGACGGCTTCGGGGTTGCAGAGGTTCATGAGGAAGGATCGTTGGAGTACGTATCTAAGGATCATCCCTATCGCATCCGGTATAAGATTGTGCCGACAAAGCCTGGCAAGCATGTAGTCAATGCAACGGTTGTCAGAGCGGATTTCTACGGGACGAAATGTTCATGGAGTTCGGATGGTGCCACCATCACAGTTCACGGACCCCATATCAATCTTGCAAAGACGATTACGGAATCGGGTAACGGGACGTACAGGGTGGCATTGAACATGCGAAACGATGGAAATCGTGCCGCGCTCATAGATCTCACAGACACC
>JAUVWP010000069.1 GCA_030604085.1 Methanosarcinales archaeon
GCACGGCGTCGTATACTCTCAACAGCGGTCTCGAACGGTTCCATGAATGGATCAATCACCATCGGGGTACCGACACCATAAGTGATCGCCTCTACCGCTTCTTCTTCGGAAACTTCCTCGGTAGCTTTTTCTGTGACTTCGGTGGTTTCCTCGACGGTTTCTTCAATCTTTTCCTCTTCTGGCATATCATGCACCTCCTGCAAGGAAGCTGAGAGCTCCTTTCGCCATTATCGTAAGGCCAAGAAGGATCAGTGTTATCGTAAGACCGATCATGATTCCCTCGATCTTGGCTGCATAGACACCTGCTGCAAACTTGTTTAAGTTGCCTGTGTCAATCATTGCCACTTCGAGCTCCTTGATCCGTGCGCGGACCGTTGCAACCTCGGCAGCCATCGGTCTGAATCCTGCGATCTCTTCTTCGCCGCCGCCTTCCTCGATCTTGACTTCCATCGGCTCGACATCGAGTGCTCCGGGATCCTTTGCAACGCATGCCTTAATCGCGGCTGATATCTTGCCCTCGTCCTCGGTATCGATTAAGTCGACGACCTCGACGATCTGCTCCTGGAACCGCTTTATCGTGTCATCATCCAGGTTCTGGATGAATGGGATCGCTCCTACCGATCCGATGATCCGTCCATCCTGGTCAATTCCGCTCTGGTGGAACGCTATTATCGCCTGTCCTGTGATGTGACCCTTAACCTCCATTCCGGTCACGATCAGGAACCTGATATTCGGGTTCGATATGATATTTGCGACCAGCTTCTCGATTCCGATGTTCTCGGTCTTGCAAGGTCCTGTGATCGATGCGCCTGCCCCAAGCGGGAAGTCGCTCATGTGCGATCCGCATGTGGCGACTGCGACGCAGTTCTCAGGGTTTCCGACCTCAAACTCACCAGGAAGCGGGGGCCATGGATCAGTTGTTGCTGATTTTGCCATTTAGATCCCTCCGTTCATTGCAAGTATTGCCATCATTGCCATGAATGCGATTATGAGTCCGATGATCAGACCGTAGAACAGGTTCGCATACACTCCTGCAATCTCTGATGTCTCTTCTCGTCCTGGATAAGTGTTTAACAGTTCTTTACCAGGTTCGAGCGAGTTCATCAGATCGTCGGCAACGGCTTCGATTATGTCCAGTTGTGCCTGAATCGGAACGAGCGAGAACATGATTAAATCCTCTCTCTCCTCGGCAACGACTCCTATCATCGGGTCAAGGAGTATGTGAAATTCGGGTACTGTTCGTGCGACATCCATCTACATCGCCCCCGGTGGAAGTAGTCCTGTTCCGACATAGCCTGCGCCCGCGTCGCGCTTCACGAGTTTTACGAATCCCATGAAGGTTACATACCAGATGGCAAGTCCTACGACAGTTGAGATTATTCCCGCGATCGGGTCAATAACCGCTATCGAGCAGACTCCTGCTATCACCATCGCAATCGCACCTACCGAGTATGCGTGTACCAGTGTCCGATCCTGAGTCTCATCAGGTCCGAGACTGGCATTGAACGGATGCAGAATACCGAGCGCACCAAGAATGAAGACTGGTGCGATGTATCCGGTCACAATGACCTTCTCACTGATCACCACAAAGTCCATGCTTCCCGCGATCATGACAGAAAGTCCGGTCATTACAAGCACGCCAGCGCCTGCAATCTCCATTAAGCACCGCTCCATCACAGGGATGTTTAATTTGATGATCTTGTTTGCGAGCGTTCCTACGACAAATCCGATCACAAGCGCAACCACCAGACCGACGATCGGTCCGACGTACGATACACCTATCATCGCTCCGAATGCAAGCCCGAACATCGCTGAGATGAGACCCATTCCAAGAGCAAGCATTCCGATCGACGGAACACCTGTACCGATACCGTAGCTGCATACCCTGCGCACAGCATCAGCGCCCATTTTGGTCGCAAAGACCGCGCCGATTCCTGCAAGGAATATGAGATATGGTATGCCCGCATCTGCTGCGATGGCTGCTATGTAGATTCCGATGAGTCCTACTCCGATGCCCTTGGCATCAACCTGGTTTGCGGTCTCCGCAGATACCGCTTCGCCTCCGGGTCCTCCTGCTGACATATTATGAACCTCCTGTAAGCATTGCTATACCCGGGATTGTTACTGCGATGATTCCGTAGAGAAGCGATGCAATAAAGCACGCAAGAATAGCCTTTGGCACTCGCTTAAACTTCGGATCATGGAATCCCTCGATCGTTCCCTGGATGTTGTACGATGGCAAAACCGCGTTCACCAGAAAGACGCCTATCGCGAATATGCTTGAGATTGCGGGATCGCCATTCACCCACATCAACATGCAGTAGATAAGTGATCCGCCGAGACCTCCGAGAAAACCTCCGATTGTGCCGCACACGAAACATACCGTTGGCAAGCCCTGTCCGACCGTTCCTGCCGCGACATACGGCGCCTGCGAATCTCCAGTGATCGGGTCGTAGTCTTTCTTCGCTGATGCCGGTGGTACGCCCACACCATAGATGTAGACCCAGTTTCCGACAAGCATCGTTACCGAGATCATTATCATCGCACCGACAGCGCCAGTTGCGCAGATCAGGACGATCTCTGTTATTCCGGGTGTGCCTGCTGCTGACAGAGTCATATACATGTAGCCTGCAGCAAGCAGTCCCGTAAGTCCTGAACCAGCAGCAAGCTGCACGGTTCCTGTTCCGATACCGGTTGCCTGCGCCATAGCCGCAGGAGCGCCGCCTACCGGAACGAAGTGAACACCGACCGCGATACAGAGACCACCGATGATGATTCCTATAATCGACGGCAAGTTGCCCATAAGCATTCCTACAATAGTAACATCAGTCATGCTTCTATATCTCCTGCATATTCCGGAAATGGTCCGTATTTCTTCCGGGCATAAGTCTCGACCTTCCGGTTGTAGATGACCAGCACAAGAACGATCACTACTCCCACGACAACGGCAGTCCAGCCTGAAAACGCTGTTGATCGCCAGTTGTCAAGGAATACTACCATCCCGAAAGCAATGCCTGTTGCAGGTCCTCCGAACTTCGAGCAGAACCATGCGTTGTCCATCGACGACCTGACGCCTGCCTCTGCAAACCGGGTGATGTTACCCGAATCGGCAGCGTTCAGTCCAGATCCAAACTTGAAGTCCTGGAACTCTCTCTCCGCACCGTAGTGTACGTCACCAGTGGATGATCCGATCGCACCGACACAAAGTCCCCAGATCAGCGCAATTACTGGAAAAGGGAACGGATGTCCGATCAGATTCTGATTCCACATAACGTACGAAATCAAGACGATGCAGAACGTCGTTATGTATGCGTGTCCCATCAGTGAAAGGATCTGGTTACGCAATACATCAAGATACACGTACTGGTTAAACCGGGTCTGACTTGCGTTTCTTCCCAGATATGAAGTGGTAGAGAAGACGCCGTTTAAGAGCGCAGCAACGAATGCGCCGATTGCGATTGCAATAAGCGGCGATGCACTCATCACCGACTCGCTCATCAGCACCATTGCAACGCCTGCGCCTACGGCACAGTACATCGCATTGGATGGTGGTTCACCAGAAATAGCTTTGTTAAATATTCTGTGCGGATAGCCAACCTGTGCAGCCAGCTGAACCTGTGAATTCGGATTACTCTGCGATCCGATATCTGATTCAAGGTCTTCGCTGCATCCTGCTACCGTGGCTGCCGCACCCATGAGGGCTACAAGGCCCATACCCATTGCGGGGTCCATTCAATTCCTCCTATGTTTTGTTTTGACCTGTATCACATAAGATCAGGTCAGTGACCAATTGGTCGAATGGTTGCGAATTACTATAATAAGGGATACTATAAACCTTTCGAGTGTGTGACCGTGGTCAACCTGCCGGACTGCGGCATAACTACCACCGGATCATAAACATCCCTTCGATCATGTTAAATATCCGGAACGGTTCGGTTTGTTCGGGGACCCTTTGCTGCTTTCCGGCTATAGAGCCATTATCGCCTTTAATCTGCGTAATTCGTGTTAATGACTGCGCTATAAGGGTTTTTAGCCACAATGCCTCCGAAGATGCTTCGAATTCTGCGATCTGCGAAGCCATACGCACTGTGAAAGTGTGATGTGGATTTGGGCAGCGCCGGAAGTCCGGTGAAACGATGACCCGATCTCCGGTTGGGTCGCCTCGATTTCCAGTTACCTCTATGAAATAGCGAGAAGCCGGATAAATTAGCGTGAACTCTCCCCGCCCCACCCACGCACCAGTTCCTCGGACCACGCGCCATCGCAGACGATCATCTCGTCCTGCATCCACTCTGGCAGATACTGGCGCACACCAAGCCCCTTCGAATGCGAAAACCTCGAATCGCAGAGCACCAGGACCCCAGTCTCTTCTGCCGACCGGTACACCCTGCCGAGTGCCTGAAGCGCCTTATTGATCGCTGGAAGCGTGTATGCGATGAACATCCCTTTATCTTTCCCGTATTTTCTCTGATAATACGAATTGATCAGTTTCTGCACCTCTGAAAATGCAGCCAATGGAAACCCAATAACGATAGCACCTTTAAGTGCTTCTCCATAATAATCGATCCCTTCACTCATCTTCCCGCCACAAACCGCCAGCAAAACTCCTTTTTGCTCGCTGCTTCCGGATTCAAAGAACTCATCTAAAATATACGGGACATCTCGCGCTTCCTTTGGTTCAATATATACTTTCTTCCCGGATTCATAAGCCGTTTGCTCACAGTACTCACGATACTGATCCATCATGAAATAGGATGTGAAATAAACAGCAACGTTGCCAGAAACACCGTTTATCAGGGCGGATATGTGCAGTTCTATATCTCTTCGATTGTTGGCATCGTTTCGGTATGCAGACCGGGTGGTTGCGTCCTTTGCCCCGAGCACGAGCCGCTTCTCCTTCGGGAACTGGTTCGGGATCATTAGCATCTCCACCCTCCCGTTCTGCCCAAAATAGTAGAGTTCGTAAGCGTCCGCAGGCGAGAGCGTTCCTGAGATCAGTATGGTGGCGTGGGCTGTATCGGCAAGTCCGGATATGACCGGACTCGGATCGAGACTTCGGATCTCAAGCGACAACCACTGACCATCCCTTAGCGATTTTACAGGGAGATATGCGGATTCGCTCTTTGAGAAATGAGCCATGAACAGGAATTCGGCGACACGCTCAAGAAAACCCTCTGCCGACTCAGAAGACTTCTTTTTTCGCATTTTGATCTTCTGCGCAAGCTTTAGCAGGTCAGCCATCGTCTGTTCATCATCCCGCGCCAGTCCGCCGCCCGCGTATACGAAGTCCGCAAACATCCCTGGATCGAACCACGCCTCCGCCTGGGTTTTGTTCTGCCAGCGGTCAAGCGTCCTCTCCATATACCTCTGTATTCGGTAAAGAACCTCTTTCGCAGACCGGACTTCGCCCCGATCTCCTGGAAACTGGTTTACTTCGGAGATCGCCTTATCGACGATGTACGAGGTGATGATGTCGCTGTTGATGTTCCTGACAGTGTCTCCGAGATTGTGCGCCTCGTCTACAAGTAGAATCGTGTTTTCCGGGTTTATCTCAAGCCAGTCGAAGAGAGCATCTCGCATCGTGTCGTCGAATACGTGGTTGTAATTCAAAATGATGATATCGGCATTCTTCGCGCCGATCGCCATCACCTCGTACGGGCATGTGTGCGTGCACCGCTTTTGCAGTTCTTCAGGATACAGAATCTCCCACAAAATCGCCTCGCTGTCCTTTATCGCCTGTTTCGATGGTCTGAAATTCTTTAAACCCTCGACGGTGTACACTTCCTTCGAATAGAGATAATGGGGGCAGAAGGTGCGATATCCCGGAGTCTCGTCCCTTACGGCTGCTTCAATCGATGGATCGGTCCCTGGATCGTAGACATTGTACTCCTTCGCTGTCCGATTGTTCCTTCTGATCTTCTCGTCCAGTTTCGCCTCGAGAAAGTCCATCGTGAACACCTTTAAGAGATCGCATCCTGTGTAGACGTTCTCGAACTCGCCTGCGAGTTTGCACATCTTGTGCTTCCCAACGAGGTATGCGACCTTTGGGGCGTGATCCGTGTGCTCCCTGATCTTTCTGATCTCGCCTAAGTAGACCCCGATCTGGCTTACGGTCCGGAGCGCGACAACGATCTTGTTTCCGCCGCGGTTTGCAAGCAGTGACGCGATGATGCTTGTCTTTCCACTCCCGGTCGGCGCATCGATCATCAGGACCCGGTGCTCGCCGGTACATACGACCTCCTGCACCCGGTCAAGCATCGTGTCCTGATGCGGGCGGAAGGATGGATACGGAAACCAGTCTCGGTAGTTTTGAGTCATCGTTTGGTCATCGCTGATGGTCACTCTTCGTAATTAGCAGAAGCATTCATCATATAGTTAATCTATCTGGGGGATGTTAACTTGGCGGATGTTGCACGATAGGAGGCTGCATCATGGATTACCTGTTACGGGCTACTCATTCCATTCAAGGTAATCGCACTGTAAAACCCGCTGAATGGCAGCGATTGCCTTCGCAACGCCAGCAACAGAGTAACTTTGCAACCCACTGCAAACGCAGACGCGGAGGAGATCTGGTACCGATCAGATCGACCAACTGCGCGTTTTTTGGGCGGAGCCTCGTGCGACACCGGTGGGAGCGATAGATTCACTATAACATCTGCCCATCTGGTATTACAGGCACGAGGTGAAAATTATGAGCGCGACCACAATGGAGGCACTTGAAAAGAAAGTAAATGTTCTGGAAGCAGAGCTATTAACACTAAAAAGAAGTTCAGGTGTGGAAACGGAGAGAAAAGACTTGAATGCATGGGATCAACTGGAGACGATCGGTGCAGAGATCAGTAAACTGTGGAAGAGCGAAAAACCAAGCTGGCAGCTAATATCAGAGTCCAGACGATAATATGTATTGCATCGATGCCAGTGTGTTGACGAACTCGGTGATGGTGAATGAAGAGTTCCACGAGTACAGTAAAGGATTACTCAGGAGATACCGATGACCGAAGCATTAATCGAACTTGTGCACGTCTGGAAGATCTTTGGAGAGGGCGAGGCAGAGGCTGCTGCGGTTCGTGATGTGAGTTTGGTAATTGAGAAGGGTGAATTCGTAGCGATCATGGGCGCATCCGGATCCGGCAAATCGACGCTCATGAACCAGATCGGAATCCTGGATACGCCGACGAAAGGTGATGTTTTCATCAAACGTCACAAGGTTTCTGATATGAGCGAGAACGAGCGGGCAAGAGTCAGAAGAGAGGTGCTCGGATTCGTCTTTCAGCAGTTCAACCTGATACCGACGTTCACCGTGCTTGAAAATGTCGAGGTACCGATGGTGCTTCAGGAGATGGAGGTGGATGAGCGAAGAGAGAGGGCAGGATCAATTCTTGATTCGCTGGAACTCGGGCACAGACTCAATTATTACCCGAGTCAACTCTCTGGCGGTCAGCAGCAGCGAGTTGCGATTGCAAGAGCGCTTGCAAACGATCCGGAGATAATACTTGCTGACGAGCCGACCGGTAACCTCGATACGAAATCAGGAGCAATGGTCTTTGATATCCTCATTGACCTTCACGATCAGGGGAAGACGATTGTGCTGATCACGCACGACCCGAATCTCGCAGGGAAGACTGAGCGGACCATCCGGATGCAGGATGGAGAGGTCGTTTAGACCCGGAGGACTGAAATGCCGACAATTAGCGAGAAGATAATGAGCAGGGCAGCAGGCGCCGATGCGCGGGCTGGCGACTTCGTGCTTGCGGATATCGACTGTGCGATGGCGCACGACGGAACGAGTGTGCTTGCGGTTAAAGCGTTTACAGAGATGGGCGCAGACCGGGTCTGGGATCCGGACAGGATCGTGATCCCTTTCGATCACATCGTCCCGTCGAACAAGGAGACCACTTCAGTTCTCCACCGTAAGATACGGGAGTGGGTGGGGCGACAGGGCATCAAAAATTTCTTCGATATCGGCGATGGAATCTGCCACCAGATCGTCTCGGAACGGTTCGCACGCCCCGGGATGCTGATCGTTGGTGCGGACTCGCACTCCTGCACGTACGGCGCGCTTGGCGCTTTTGGGACCGGGATCGGTGCAACCGAGATGGCTGAGGTCTTTGCATCAGGAAAGCTCTGGTTCAGGGTGCCGCAGTCGATCAGGATCACGGTGGACGGCGCACTCCCTGATATGGTGAGCGCAAAGGACATGACACTGCACCTTATCGGTAAGATCGGCGCAGGGGGCGCAACATACAAAGCGATCGAGTACTACGGCAAAACGATCGATGATCTCTCGATCTCAGGCAGAATGACGCTTTGCAACATGGGCGTGGAGATGGGCGCAAAGGCAAGCATCGTACCACCTGATGATGCGACATTCGATTTCATTGGAAGACGCGGAAGCGAACGCAACGGTGAAAGCAAAGACGATGGTGATGGTTATTCATCTGTTTACGCGGACCCTGATGCAGTATACTCAGGTGAGTTATTCTTCGATGTGTCTGATCTTCCCCCACAGGTAGCAACCCCTCATGCTGTCGATAACGTGCAGCCGGTAGACGAGGTCGAGGGGACGCATATTGATCAGGTCTTTATCGGATCGTGCACGAACGGCAGGTTTGAGGATCTCAAGGCGGCAGCAGACATCCTTGACGGGAAGAAGGTTTGCGTGCGTACGGTCGTTGCGCCTGCATCCAGATCGGTGCTCCTGCAGGCAGTTCGCGCCGGAGTTGTGGAAACGCTGCTTTCGGCAGGCGCTGTGATACTCCCTCCCGGATGCGGTCCGTGTCTTGGTGCGCACCAGGGCGTGCTCGGCGAGGGTGAGGTCTGCCTCTCGACAGCCAACCGCAACTTCAAAGGAAGGATGGGCACAGGCGGGTTCATCTATCTTGCGTCGCCTGAGACTGCTGCGGCGACTGCGCTTGCAGGGGAGATCGCGGATCCGCGGGAGATTTTCACCTCTGTTAAGCGCCCGTAAACGCTACTTCTTTTATCGACTCTGAAGACCAGAATTTGTGTTTTATTGTTAGAGATCGCACTTCACCACAAAGTCTTTCGATTAATCGAAATGTTTAAGTACTATTAGTTACACTCATATAATCAGATAAGTCGATCAATCGACAAGTCTGAACAAAAGGAGGTAAACAGCATGAACAACCACGACCACCACAACAACGAACCGCTGTATGATGAACACCCATTCGAGGGGCTCATCGAGAGAGCACTGCTACACCGAGAGGATGAGAGCATCGACACCGTGCAGCACCGACCCGCCATTCCGGAATACCAGATCACAATCGAGCACGGATCAATCCGGCTCGGGCAGGAATGCGTTGCATCGCCGCAGGCAATGTGCTGCCAGCACGCTGATTGCCAGGAGATGAGATCATGATAGTAACAACAACTGAGAACATACCGGGATATGAGGTTGAGACTTTGGATATCGTATTTGGAAATACTGTAAGAGCCAAGCATATTGGGAAAGATGTCATGGCTGGCTTGAAAAGCATAGTTGGAGGAGAACTGCACGGATATTCGGAGATGCTTGCCGATGCAAGGGCAGAAGCCATGAGCAGAATGGTAGATGATGCAAAAAGACTGGATGCAGATGCCGTAATAAATGTCAGGTTTACAACATCTCAAACAATGGCAGGAGCCGCAGAGTTGCTGGCTTATGGGACTGCGGTTAAACTAAGGAAACGGTAAGATGAAAAAATACAGCTATACAGAGCTTGGTATGCTCTTTGGAATGTTTATTGGAAGTGGAATTGGAATAACAGCATTTGTCATCACGAACAATGCGTTATTCTTTACAGTTACGGGATTTGGGATAATCATCGGGTTGGGGGTAGGAAGCTTGCTGGACAGGCGAAAGAGGCAATTAACATGAACGAAATGACGGACACTGTGAAGCAGTTCTTCGGTGTTGCCACCAGAGGACAAACGTACCTCAACAGCATCTATCTGCTACTTTCATTCCCCCTCGGAACCGCCTATTTCGTTTTCCTGGTGACCGGACTGTTGCTGGGACTTAGCTTGTTGATCGTCTGGGTGAGAATTCCGATCCTGCTTTTGATGCTTGCAGCATGGTGGGTACTCGTGGCGTTCGAACGTCAACTCGCAATCTGGCTGCTGCATGTAGACATTCCCCCGATGTCACGCGAGACCGTATCAGGACAAAGCGCATGGGTGCGGCTCAAAGCACACCTGAGTAACCCTGTGACATGGAAAGGGCTGGCATACCTTTTTGCCAGGTTCCCGCTCGGCATTTTTTCATTCGTCGTGGCTTCCATCCTGATCGCCCTGACCGGAGTTTTGTTGTTTGCACCCCTCACCTATACCGACCCGGAGTCTCAACTGTATATATTCTCCTGGCAGATCGACACACTTTATGAAGCAGTGATTTGCTCAATTCTGGGGCTGTGTATGGGTCTGATCTCAATGCACGTGATGAATGGCATGGCTTTTGTGTCGGGACGATTTGCCATCCTGATGCTCGGGGATGCATGGGGTGCTACAGACTGAGCCCCTGGGCCCCAACCAAAAGCGGTAAGTACCATTCACACCGCGGAGGTACACGAGTTTTGA
>JAUVWP010000131.1 GCA_030604085.1 Methanosarcinales archaeon
CGGGGTGCCATATCCGTTCCTCTGGGGTATCATTATAGCTATCGTCGCGCTGATCCCGCTTGTCGGGGCGGGCATGATCTATACCCCAATGGCACTTTACTATCTGGTGATTCAGGAGTACGTACTTGGTGTGGCTATACTGGTCTTCGGAACAATCTTTTTAAACGCGATCCCTGAACACATTATCCGCCCTCGCCTTGCCATGAAGAGCGCATCGATACACCCCGCAATCATCCTTCTATCGTTTGCTGCACCGCTCTTTGTGCTCGGTGCGGTGGGCATCGTCGTCGGACCTGCCCTGTACGGCTTCCTTCTCGCGGTCTACCGGACAAATATCCGGTGCAAGAAGGAATCGGAAGCAGAGGCCGCTCTGGAGAACAGGGGACCTGCGTGCTAAGGGGCTGTCACATGATAACCGGGCGTTTGAGTATTTTTAACGCGATCACGATATACCACGACACACCTGGGTATGTACAAATTTTTCGAAACTCGCAAGAGAACATCGCGACTTGCTACCGGAAAGTACGGGACGATTAAAAAGTGGGCAGCCGCCCCACCTTAAAGACCCGGTCATTCTCCCTGACCCGATCCCGCACGCCCAAGCCCACCTCCTGCCCGCGCTCTGCCGCTGAGATAGATTCCCCATCCTTGACCAACGATTCAACCTCCTGCTCAAAATATGTGGTGGTGCCCTCGATGATGATCCGGTCCCCGACAGTCAGATCCTGTTCGAGCAACCGCACAGCCGCAGCACCCCGCTTCGGATAGTAGTTCAGAACGACGCCTGCCGCCTGCCTCTGTACCGGTGAAGCGTTCATATCAGACTCGTAGCCAAGCCCGTCCGGACCGGGCACCCCAAAATAAAAGCCAGTGGAAAATCCGCGGTTGTATTCCAGTTCCAGCCGTCCCTTCAATTCCTGTGCCTGCTCGGTAGTGTACGAGCCATCCCGGCAGGCATCCAGCGCTTCGCGGTAGCATCTGAATACGGCAGCCGTATAGCCGGCATTTCGCAACCTGCCTTCCACTTTGAAGGCACAAACGCCGGTATCTATCAGTTCTGGCAGATGTTCGATCATGCAGAGGTCTTTTGCGCTGAGCAGGTATTTGCCGCCCAGTTCCACCTCTGCCCCGCGATCATCATGCAGCGTCCATGACCACCGGCACGGCTGGGCGCAGTCGCCGCAGTTTGCAGACCTTCCGAGCAGGTACGCTGAGAGGTAGCAGCGACCCGATACTGCCTGGCACATTGCTCCGTGCACAAAGACTTCAAGCTCCATCCCGGTCTGCTGCGCAATCCCCCTGATCTGGTGAATGCCAAGCTCCCGCGACAGTACCACACGGCTTGCACCAAGCGTTTCGTAGAACTCGGCGGCTCTCCCGTTGGATACGTTTGCCTGTGTGGATATATGCACTCGAAGACCGCGGTCTAAAGCCGCACATATCACGGCAGGGTCCCACGCGATGACAGCGTCCACACCCGCGCTGCCTGCCGCCTCGAGAACATCCCCGACAGCTTTCAGATCCTCAGGGTAGATCACAGTATTGACAGCCATGTACGTTTCCAGCCCGTAACCCTTCACAGTCTCTACAAAGGCGCAGAGGTCGTCTATTTTGATCTCCTGCGCCCGTGCCCTGAGACTGAACCGGTCCAGCGAGAAATAGACTGCGTCGGCGTGGTCTTTGCATATTGAGGCTGCTGCGAGATTTTGCACTCCGACGACCAGTTCCGGAATCGGGTTCTGTCTCTGTATCTGCGGGTTTCCCATAAGATAAGCGTGGGCAGGATCGCTTAAATGAGTTCTTATCGCAAGATCCCGGGTTCTGAAGTTGCTCCGGTGCTGGCGTTTCGCATCCAATTGTTGCTGATTCGAATATCGTGTCTGGTGCCCGGGGTTTCGGATGTCTGAAACCCCCCTGTGTTTGGGTTTGGTGATGCCCTAAAAATTCACAATTTTCACCCTGCAATCGCATCCCCGAGATCTGCTCCGAATATCTGCGCAATCCCACATACCGCCCATCCGTTAAGCGCCCATGCAAAACTTATGAAAACCGGCATCCCCTCGTCAAATGCAAAACTCCATAGTCCGGCTGAAGTTCCGAGCAGTTCCATCGTGCCACCAAGCGCTGTAGCAACCGTGGCAAATGCGAGGTTCCAATCAAGAGTCTGTCTGCTGTTATAAAATAGACCCAGAAGAGCGAACGCTGCGTAAATCGCAATGATCTCGGGGGTGGCTATCGCGAGATAGCCTTCGAACCACAAGAATGCAGCGAATGCAAAGAGAATCAGAACGAAGGGAGCAATCCTGAATCTTCTGCCGCTCAGATCAACATACGCAAAGACACGCCTCAAGCCGTGCGAGAGTCCGATGATTACAATCATAAAAATCGGCATTGAAAAGAGAGCAAATAGCGGAGGTGCAGCACCATCTACGTAATGCCACATCCCGGCAAGCACGGCAAAACGTTCCACAAGGTATGCGATTAGGATCGATGCTGACGAGACCGCTACAAAATGCTTCGTCTGCATCCTCATTGCAAACAACGCAGCAAGGACGAGTGCGAACAGGAAACCAAGAGCGAACTCAAGTGAAGATATAGCGAGATAACCGCCAGACACAAAGCCGAAGATCGATAGCAGCGCAAGAACAGAGAATATAGCGAGATTTGTTCGTTTCCGTTTTGTGCTATCAGGCGCAGGCTTTTTCTCCATCGACCACTTCGCAATGTCGTGGATAATCTGCAGGAATGCAGGGGTGAAATACTTCAAAAGTGGCAGTCTTGCCGTATCGTACAGGAAAAAATCCGCGCCGATGTTGAATAACGTGGCCCAGCCCGGAATCTTTAAGATCTGGTGCGTGCCCCATGTGTAGAACCTCGCAACATCAGGGTCGGGACGCTTCCAGTTACCGTCTGAAGAGTGTTTATATGGCAGTTCTGTGAAATCGAACTTCTGTGAGGCATCTCCCAGAGATCGCTCGTGTGCAAGCTTTAGGTGATCGATCTCCTCACACGGATTTTTAAAGCCTATCATCTGTGCAGCAATCGTGTCTGCTGTAACCACGCTCGTGGATGCTATGATGGTACGGAAGTCAACAGCATCGCAGGAGAGGGGGCCCACGGTTTCGCCGCCGATGCTGCCGTCTATGACCGTCAGATTGGGTGTGAAAGCATAGTTTATCCAGTATAACACTTCGTCAATCCCGATCTGGTGGTATCGCGCCTTATCAATCTCGGGCAGCGTGCCATACATATTCTTCATGCCAAGAGTCACGCCGGTCATGAGATGCGTCTTCATAGCAGGCACAGAGATTATCACATCCGCATCCAGCATCTCCTTCGAGACCCGCTCTCTCTTGAGCACATTCTTGTCACCGAAGTCAAAATGCACGATCTTCGTATCAGAGAGATTCATAAGTTCCACACCCTTCTCTTGAGCCCACGTGTCCCATCCCTGCTCCTTTGTATTTGCCCAGAACTTCGTCCATATCATGTCAGCGTCGCAGATCACAGGCTCGCCCCCAGCCTCGCGTACCATATCCACCACAACCCCGGCAACATCCTTGGTGGTATAAGTCGCGGTCAGTTCAGGAACGCCTCCGCAGATGTTCACTTTGATAAGAACCTTGTCACCACGCTTGACAAAACTCTGCATCCCTCCAAGGGCATCGATCGCCGATCGCACAGCCCCCTCCGAGTCATTTATGTCGCGCCGAATATCCGGGTAACGAACAACCGAATATTCAGGCTCTATGATTTTCTTCCGGCTTTTCACATCCTTGTAAGAGTAAACATCTTTTGAGACTCTCGTTCGCTTCGAGAGTAAGAACGCAGACGCGTAGCCCAAATATATCCAGACCGGATATAAAGCGAAGAGTAGAATCACCACCAGCAACGGAACATCGCTCTTGTAGATGCTAGTGATGTTAGAGTGAAACATAAACTCTGAGCCGCTCATGCCATTGCAGACTACGGGAAAGACGCAGCGGAAGACATCTGTGTAGAGCAGCAAACTAAATGCGATGAAGGTGAGAACGATGAGCAGACCGATGGTGATCTTGGCAAGTCTTTTTATCCTAAGTCTGTTGCTTGCGAGGTAGAGCGCGATGCCTATGGCAAAGAGCAGCGGAGGGTCTAATAGAAAACTCATGGCTTCACCATTAATGTTTAAGAGTCGATCTGGTATTTAATACTTTCTTCGCTTGGGGCTGTCACGGCTTGTGGTGTTACAGAAGATTTTATGAACCTGATCGGGCGAGTA
>JAUVWP010000064.1 GCA_030604085.1 Methanosarcinales archaeon
CGCTACTGTGGAATCGAAACATCGCTCGAAACTTTTATTGATGTTTATTCGAGTCATGCACTCGATCCCCATGCCAACCGACGCCGTTTCAGGAGTGAATGGTGGGCTTAACCGATGACGTATGGAATCCGGGCTACGGCGCAGAGATTCCGCTGATGCGCCAGTACTGGCTTGCGAAAAAAGATAAGAAGGAGGTAACGCTTTTCCCGTATATCAAGGATGGCGCGGTCGAGTTCAGGATTCTGGGCGATGGGTACGAGGAGATTCCCACGGACTTTGATCCAAAGAACGGCAGCGTTGCGAGGGCTGTTGTCACCTGCCCGGTCTGCGGCTCGGTTGTGGATGCAAAGACCACGAGGAGGATGTTTCAGGAGGGAAAAGCCGGGCAGCGGATGGTTGCCGTTGTGTTGCATCATCCGAAGAAGAGGGGGAAGACGTATCGTGTTGCAACAGTGGAGGATGTGCGTGTGTTTTCGGAGGCTGCGGGGTATCTTGAGGAGAAGCGGGAGTGGCTGATGCTTGCGTGGGGGATGGATCCGGTGCCGGATGAGGCGCTGCCGCCAACCGGGACTCTGGGCTTCAGGATTCAACGATACAACATGAGCACATGGGGCGACCTATTTAACCCCCGCCAGAAGCTGGCGCTGATCGCATTCGTGGAGAAGGTGCGGCAGGCGCACGCGAGGATGCTGGAGGGGGGTGCCGAGGCGGAGTACGCGAAGGCGGTGGTGAGTTATTTAGCTATATCTTTTGATAAATTGCCAGTTTTTAATAGTTCCGCATCAAAGTGGCAATCCAACATTGAAAAAATATCAAATGCTTTTGCAAACCAATCAATCCCTATGAGTTGGGAATATCCAGAAACAAATCCTGTGGTATTTACTGCAGGCAGTTATGAGACGTCCCTAAATACAATAATTGGATCATTAAAAAATTTATTATTTAACTCATCTACTCCATTGATCGCCCAATCATCTGCCACCGCCCTCCCCCACCCCGACAACTTCTTCGATGCCGTCTTCACAGACCCTCCCTACTACGACAACGTGCCATATTCATACCTCTCTGACTTCTTCTATGTCTGGCTGAAGCGAACGCTCGGACACATCCACCCCGATCTTTTTTCCACGCCGCTAACACCAAAGAAGAATGAGATTGTCGCTTATTCACACGGCGAAGGCGGATTTGCCGCCGGAAAACAGTTCTTCGAGTCGATGCTCAAACAATCCTTCCAGGAGATCCACCGCGTCTTAAAGCCTGACGGCATCACGACGATCGTCTACGCGCACAAGTCCACCGAGGGCTGGGAGACGCTCATCAATTCGCTGCTGGACTCAGGTCTTATCGTGACCGGCGCCTGGCCCCTGCACACCGAGATGAAGACGCGCCTCCGGGCAAAGGAGTCTGCGGCGCTCGCCTCCTCGATCTACATCGTCGCCCGCAAGATGGAGCGCGAGCCAACCGGCTTCTACAACGAAGTTTCCGAGGATCTGAAGCGCCACTTAAACGAGAAGCTCCACCGCCTCTGGGACGAGGGGCTAGGCGGTGCAGACTTCTTCATCGCGGCGATTGGCTCTGCAATCGAGGTCTTCGGCAGATACGAGAAGGTGATGGACTACGAGGGCGAGATCGTCCGTGCTGACCGGCTGCTCTCTGATGTGCGGAGGATCGCAACCGATTACGCGGTGCAGCAGATTCTGCACAACGGTTTTTCAGGCGAGATAACTGACCTGACCCGGTTCTATGTCCTCTATCGCTGGAGTTATGGCGCGGCAAAGGTGCAGTTCGATGACGCGCACAAGCTCGCTATGAGCTGCAACATCGATGTGGCAGAGGAATGGGGCAGAATCAGAGGATTCATCAAGAAAGAGAAAGGGTTTGTGAGGGTTCTTGGTCCGCAGGAGAGGAAACCTGATGACCTGAAGAATCCATCTGAACTGATCGATGTTCTCCACCGTGTCCTCCTGCTCTGGGAGAATAGTAAGCGGGACGAGATGGTAAGTTTGCTTCGGGATTCCGGTTATGGCGGGGGCGAAGCGTTCTATCGTGTTGCGCAGGCGGTATCTGAGACCCTTCCGATCGAGAACAAGGAGAAGAAGCTGCTGGATGGCTTTCTGGCAAAAAGAGAACGGTTAAGAGAAGAAGTGAGAAAAGAAGATGTGCAGACGAGGTTGTTTGAATGATAAAAAATCTGGAGATTAAGAACTTCAAGTCGATAAAACACCTCGAGATGGAGTGCAAACGAATAAACCTTTTTATTGGGGAACCTAATACGGGCAAGTCAAACATACTTGAAGCCCTTGGGTTGGTGAGTTGGTACAAATATGGGGATACGAGTCTCAAAGAATACGTTAGATTTCAGGGCACTCAGAATCTTTTTTATGATGACCTACTTGACCAGCCAGTAGAGATAACAATCGATAAACTAAATCTGGAGATAGAATTCAAAGATGATGAATTCTACTTTGGAAGTGCACTTTTGAAAAATAGCGAGAAAAGTGATAAAAGGACCATCGCCACATTGGATTATTCGGGAAACATTCGATCTAGTAGCTCCTTCCACGAGGTTGAATTTATAAAATTTTACAGATTTGTAGAGCAGAACAAGTTTCCTGATGGTAGATCATCGTTCCTTCTACCTCCGCATGGCTCTAACTTGTTTGCAGTTGTAATGGCAAATAAAAAATTTAGGGAAACCATGGCAAGATTTTTCAAGAATTTTGGTTTTAAACTCGTGCTTAAGCCACAAGAAAGAACCTTTGAGATTCAAAAGCAGGTAGATGATCTAGTTTTTAGTTATCCTTATATTTTAACCTCGGACACACTTCAGCGGATAATATTCTATATGATCGCCATGGAATCAAACAAAAACTCCACATTAGTCTTCGAAGAACCCGAATCCCACTCATTCCCCTACTACACAAAGTATCTCGGAGAAAGAATCGCATTCGATGAGACAAACCAGTATTTTATAGCGACACACAACCCATATCTCCTTCTCTCAATCCTTGAGAAAGCACATAAAAATTCTGTGAATGTTTTTGTCACATATTTTAGAGATTACCAGACAAAAGTCAAATGTCTCACCGATAAACAGATGTCTGAGTTGATGGATTATGATCCGTTTTTCAATCTGGACTCTTTCATTTTCGAGGAGGAGAATCGGTGATAATCGTTGAGTGTTACACCGACGAATTTCTGGTAAAGAGCATGGGATTTCCCAGAAGACATATAAAGCACGAAGGTGGCAAGGGAAAAGTCATTGAGATCGTGAAGAAAAAAGATATGACAGTTGGCATCATCGATGAAGACCCTTACAGCGATCAACCATCAGATCTGGAGAACTACATCGAAAAGGATACCAGATCAACAGTTAAATTACTGATCCGGAAGGGTGACAACAGTAAAAGGTTGATACAGATCTCTCCATACCTTGAACACTGGCTGTTAGATAGAGCCAGACAGAACCGAATCTCTCCAAAGGATTTTGGTCTTCCGAATGACCCAAAAGAACTGCATAGTATTCCACATGTCGAGAGGAATAGAAACTTTCATAACTTTCTAAACGAACTTATTGAAGCAGATGATGAGATCGATACGCTTAAAAAATGGATAATGGAGGTTATTTGAATGAGATCATTCCACACAATAGCAGTGCCCCACAGAGACATTCTGGAAGGCAGGCTCACGATGGATGTCTTTGCCGCAGACTTGTGGGAGGTGTACAAAGGCAGAGGATCCGACGAGTATAAAGATGGTGAACAGTTCTTCCGGAAGACCTACCAGACCGAGGGAATAAGAAACATCCTTGCAATCGTTGAGAAACGCCTGACGGGGATGGGCGGAGACCCGGTCATTCAGATTCAGACTCCCTTTGGCGGCGGAAAGACACATACCTTAATCGCCATGTACCACAAGGCGGATCAGTGGAACGCCCGAAAGGTGGTAATCGTTGGAACTCCCATGAGCACCTCGGATACTCCCTGGGGGATGCTTGAAGAGCAGCTCACAGGAAGGATTGATCGGTTCACAGCACAGGTGTCACCAGGACGATAATCCATCTACGAGCTCCTTTCAGAAAACCAGCCTGTGTTAATCCTGATGGATGAGGTACTGGAGTATGTCACCAAGGCGGCGGCTGTTACGGTTGGGGAGAGCACGCTTGCGGCTCAGACCATCGCTTTCATGCAGGAGCTTACTGAGGTTGCCGGAACGCTTGAGAAGGTTGCACTGGTGATCGCTCTCCCTACCAGTGCCATGGAGCGTTACGATGAATCGGCAGAAAAACTCTTTGGGCAGCTTAAGAAGGTGGTTGGCAGGGTGGAGAAGATCTATGCACCTGTGCAGGATCACGAGATCAATCAGGTTATAAGGCAGCGACTCTTCTCCCGGATCGATCACGACGGCGCATGCGAGGTCATCGGGGACTTTATGGAGTATGCAACAAGAGAATCGATCCTTCCTGCCGGAACAGAACCTTCAGAGTACCGGAAGCGATTTGAATCCTCATATCCGTTCCTGCCAGAGGTTGTGGATGTGCTTTACCATCGCTGGGGCAGTTTTCCAGATTTTCAGCGGACCCGAGGTGTACTGAGGCTACTTGCGCTCATCACATACTCACTCAAAGACAAATCAGTACCCTACATCAGTATGGCAGACTTTGACCTGAACGATTCCGAGATACGCAGGGAATTGGTAAAATTTGCAGGTCCGGAATACGACAGCATAATCGCCGCGGACATCACAGATATGGATTCGGGTTCTAAAAAGATAGACCTGTCGCTTGGAGGTGCATATAAGGGGCTTAAACTTGGTACCCGTGCCGTTACAACCGTATTTCTCTACTCATTTTCCGGTGCCGCGGAGAAAGGTGCGACCATGGGAGAGATCAAACGAAATGCGACGACCACTGAAAATCCCGCGAGCGTTGTGGCTGAGGCAGTGGAACAATTGAAGAGACGGTTGTTCTATCTTCAGCATCAGACTGGAAAGTACTATTTCGATACTGTTCACAATCTCAACCGGACCCTTTTGATCAGGATGGAGAACATCGGAGATACCGAGATAGTTGAATCTGAGAGGGAACTCCTGAAAAATAGCATTTCAGGTGTTGCCATGAAGGTTTTTGTCTGGTCAGAGAAGAACACAGACATCCCGGATACTACCGACCTGAAACTCATCATTCTCCAGGAAAGAGATGATGAATTCATGAAAGACACCATGAATATGAGAGGGAGTACGCCCCGGGTCAATCGCAACACACTCTTTTTCTTAACACCTCTTGAAAGCGAACGAACCGGTTTTTACAATCTTCTGAAGAGAGGGATCGCCTATCGCCTGATCAGTGATGACAAAACCCTGAACCTCTCCAATGAACAGAATAAAGAGATCAAGGCGGAACTTAAAAAGATCGAGGGGGGATTGAATGAAGCTCTGCGGCGTTACTATCGGTTGCTCGCAATTCCAGGCAGGGATGGATTTAAGGAACAGGATCTTGGCATTCCGACTTATGGCGAGGCAAAGAAGATCGATGAGCTGGTCTATGAGAAACTCCGAACAGCTAGCGAGGTGCTGGAACGCATCGTTCCGCTGGTCATCAAGGAGAGATATCTCAAGGATGCTAAATTCGTATTGACGGAACAACTGTACCAGTCAAGTGCCAGAACACCCGGAGAGGTCAGGATTGTGAGAAGGGAAGTCTGGGAGGATGGTATTTCCGAGGGTGTTGCGCAGGGATTGTTCGGGCTTGGTGAACTGGAGGGCGAAGAGCCGGTCTGCCGTTTCTTCGGAAAGAGTACATCTGTTGCCCTTTCTGGTAGCGAGGTGATCCTCAGGGGAGACCTCTGCACTACACCGGGTGAAGTGACGGATGACCGTGGGTCGGGATATCTGACAGGCACGGATAAAACAGATGAGGGGGAAACCTGCATTGGAGATGGCGGCATAGTGCTTCCAATCGATCCGGAACTGACGGTTTCCGGAAATGAATCAGTCCGAAAGAAGATTCATCTAAAGTTTACCCTTCCGAAAGGGAAGGTGTCAGATATCATGGGTGTTATGAATCTTCTGCAGTCGAAATTTGACCGGCTTGAGATTGAACTGCTGGCTGAAGATGGCGAGATTTCAGAATCGGATTATGATAATAAAATAGAAGAAGCATTCAGACAACTGGAAATCAAATTGAATAAGAAATCATCAGGCAGATATTAGAAGGAGGCTACGAGAAATGCATAAAAAAGTGCCAGATGCCGTGAAACCCGAAGATTACACGATGGAGGCAGAGGAACGCGGTCCGGAAGACCGATCCGAGATAGAAAGCGAATACAAAAAGTCTCTTCTCGGAGTCGGGTATGATCCGGACGGCGAAGAGAGATCCGGGTCGTTCCTGCAACTTGATCACTCTGTTCTCTGCTCAACTACCGTGCAGGAAGGGATCGAGGTTCTGGACAGTAGCGAGGCGCTCAAGAAATATTCCTGGCTCTCAGATTACTTCTGGCATGCGGTTCCTGCTGACAAGGACATCTACACAAAAAAGGTGGCAGAGAAGCAGACCGGCGGCTACTTTGTGAGGGCTGCTGCGGGTGTCAAATCCATATTCCCGCTGCAAGCGTGCCTCTTCATCGGAAAGGAGCGGCTTTCGCAGAACGTGCACAACATCGTGATCGTCGAAGAAGGTGCAGAACTCCACATCATCACAGGCTGCTCGACTGCGCAGGATGTGCGCTCTGCCATGCATCTCGGCGTATCCGAGTTCTATGTGAAGAAGGGCGCAACGCTCACATACACGATGATTCACAACTGGGCGCCCGAAGTTGTGGTTCGACCGAGAAGCGGCATCATCGTTGATGAGGGTGGCACTTATATTAACAATTATATTTTGATGAAACCGGTTAAGGACGTGCAGATGTATCCGGTTACATACTGTGGCAAGAATGCGAGAACGATGACACAGACCATTATCCACGCATCACAGGATTCAAAGATCGATATCGGTTCAAAAGTGGTGCTGGAGGGCGAGAACAGCCGCGCAGAACTGATATCCCGGTCAATTGCAACAGATCAAGCTGACGTCACTGCAAGGGGTGCGATCGTCGGGACGGCGCCCGGAGTGAAAGGGCATCTCGAGTGCATCGGGCTCATGCTTTCCAACACGGCACGGATATACTCGGTTCCTGAACTTGAGGCGACTGTAGAGGATGCCGAACTCTCGCACGAGGCGGCGGTCGGGCGGATATCAGAAGAGGCGATCGCATACCTGACAGCGAGGGGTCTCTCGGAAGACGAGGCTGCTGGTGCGATTGTTCGCGGATTCCTGAACGTGGATATCAAGGGACTGCCGCCAGCGCTTGGTGCTGAGGTCAGGCAGATGATCCGGATGAGCGCGGACGCTCTATGAGTTGATAGTCAAGGGAAAATGGAACATGCTCAATATTATATGGATATCCACATAAAACCACAGATTACACAAGATTAACACAGAAATCTCGTGTAAATCTGTGTAATCGTGTGGTTAAAATCCTAAAAACCACAACTTACCCGAATAGGTACGGAAAATGAACCGAAAAGCACTGCATCTGATCAGCTACGGTCTCTACGTGGTCACATCGACGGATGGCGAAGCCATCAACGGTCAGATCGTAAATACAGTGATGCAGGTGGCATCCAAGCCCCCGATAATTGCGGTTACCATAAATAAGGAGAACCTGACGTGCGAATACATACGAAAGAGTCGTGTCTTTGCGGCATCTGTTCTCGGGACGGATGCGCCCATGGAAGTAATCGGCAGATTCGGTTTCAGGTCAGGCAGGGACCTCGATAAATTCGAGAGTGTCCGGTATCGAATCGGCACCACCGATGCACCTGTCGTGCTTGATCATACTCTTGCTTATATCGAGGTTGCGGTTGCGCAGGAGGTGGATGTGGGCACGCACGTCCTCTTCATTGGCGAGGTTGTTGATGCGGATATTCTTAAAGAGGGCGATCCAATGACTTATGCGTACTACCATCAGGTAAAAGGTGGAAAGACACCTGATAAAGCTACGGTTTATATCGGAGATGAAGATTGACTGGAGGAATGATATCATGAACAAAGTAGAGATAAAAGACGGCGTGTACTGGGTTGGCGCGATCGACTGGAACCTGCGGGATTTTCATGGGTATGCCACACCACGAGGTACGACATACAATGCATACATCGTCAAAGACTCAAAAACTGCGCTTGTCGATACCGTGAAAGCCGGATTCTTTGATGAACTGCGCAGTCGTGTAGAAGCGATAACAGACCCGGGCACCATCGATTATGTGATCGTGAACCATGTCGAGCCGGATCACACAGGATCACTTCCCCGCGTGATGGAGATCGCCACTGATGCGACAGTGATCGCAACCGAGAAAGGCGCGGAAGAACTACCGATGTACTATGATTGCGACGAGTGGAAGATAAAGACTGTTAAGACCGGAGATACGATCTCACTCGGGGAGAAGACGCTCTCGTTTATCGAGACCCCGATGCTCCACTGGCCCGACAACATGGTTACGTATATCCCTGAGGATCACCTCCTCCTCTCGAACGACGCGTTCGGGCAGCACATCGCAAGCAGCAAGCGGTACGCAGACGAGGTTCCGGAGATACTTGACACGGCTGCCGCGTACTATGCCAACATCCTGATGCCGTTCTCGCCGCTCATCACAAAGACCCTGCAGAAGATCATTGAGATGGGGATCGAGATCGATATGATTGCGCCGAGCCACGGCATGATCTGGCGCGATTCCGGTGTCGGTAACATCCTTGACGCGTATCGCGGCTGGAATTCGGGCGAGTCAAACGATACCGCAATCGTGGTCTACGATACCATGTGGGGCAGCACCGAGAAGATGGCTGCTGCGATCGAACAGGGCATAATCGATGCCGGGTTCGAGGTCAAGGTGTACCACCTCGGAAAATCGGAATGGAGCGAGATTGTACGCGAGATTCTGGAGGCCAAGATCATACTTGTTGGCTCTCCCACCCTCAACAACGGGATGTTTCCGAGCATCGGAGGATTCCTGACGTATCTCAGAGGACTTCGACCAAAGGGCAAGGTCGGTTCCGCTTTCGGATCGTACGGCTGGGCAGGAGGCGCGGTCAAAGCGATTACGGGCGAGCTTGAGAAGACCGGTGTTACGGTTGTAGATTCCATATCGGTCAAATTTGTGCCGGGAGCAGACGATCTTGCTGCGTGCGCAGAGCTTGCAGGAAAGGTTGTGGATGCGGCAGAGATGCAAGATCGATGATCGGAATCATCCGCAACTGTCCTTTAACTTCTCCATGATGACGGCTGGACAGACCCTCTGCACACCCTCCAGCCGCCCGATCTTCTCCGCGATGAACCTTCCGAGTTCCCTCCCGTCCTTAAGCCAGATCTCGGTCATGATCATGTGATCCCCGGTCGACGTTGCAACGAATTTCACTTCAGGAAACTCTGTCATCTGGATCGCAACATCGAGAAAGTGGGTGGGCTCAACATCGAGACCGACAAACGAGACCGAGTTGTATCCGAGTTTCGCTGGATCGACAACTACGGTGTAGCGCTTTATAACGTCCTCATCCTCAAGCGCCTTGACGCGCTTTCGTATCGTGGATTCGCTGACACCGAGTTTTTCCGCAATCTCAGTCAGCGGTGTGCGAGCATTCTTACGAAGTATCTCCAGTATTAACCTGTCTTTTTCGTCAATCATTTTTTATGTCACCATCGATTTTCGTATTTCTCTTAAACATTATAGACGATTTCCGCACCACACTGTTATATATTTCGCAATACACATCACTACAACGGTAAACCATTAAAAGGTTTATATTTAGGTGGTAACCTATGACCAAAGAATGGAACGATAAAAAAGAATCGTATGAAGTGCTGGATGGTAGGGAGCTTGCTGGCAATTTCTTAAAGACGATTCTGGAAAAAGCTGAAAAGGTGCGCGCTGGCGATGGAATCTGCGTGGTTCAGAGTTTTGAGCCGATCCCGCTCTATTCCACTCTGGAAGAGATCGGTTTCGAGCACATGACCGAAAAGATCTCGGACAACGAATACCGGGCGTATTTTTACCGGACAGAAGAGAAAGAGACAGCCACCGCGATGGACACGCCACTGCACCCGGCAGCTCTTGCCAATCTCGGTAAAATCGACAAAACGCTTGGCACGACCGCGTCGCAGTTCTGGAAACTTGTCTGGAAGAAGGAAGATCCTGCCATAGACCAGAAGACCAAATATCTGCTCTCGCTTGCGAATGCTGTTGGCGCAGGGCGTCTTCGTCAGGCAACGCGGGAACTGGTGAAGGCATACTCTGCCGGGGTCACGGTCCCGGAACTGGATGAACTCTTCACGCTCTTTGTCTGGAATCAGGGAATCGGCAACTTCGCATCAGAGATCGGACCTTCGCCGCTCTTTGCCTCGTATCAGTTGGTTAAGCGGCTCGAGAGTGAAGGGAAGACCAGAGATGGTGTGATGGCGGAACTCGTCAAGAAGTTCGGCGAGGCGAACCCCGATGTAAGCGTTCTTGAACAGAAAAGATAAGGTATTTCAGGTACTCTCAGAGCGGTAGCGCGTCCTCAACCGCACTTCTGATCAGATACCCTGCCCGGTGCAGTATCGTGTCCCCGAGTTCCCGGTCAACAGTCATGTCCGCGGTGCAGGGATATGAGTGATGCGCCTCAGCAACGATATCGCGAATATCTTGCTGTGAGTTCGCAGGCGCTCCGATCAGTTTCTTCGCAACAAACCATGTCGATCCGCAGGGTGCGCTCTGCTTGACCGCGACTGCTGAAATAACCCCGTTCGCAACACTGATCTTAAGAACCGGGATTCCAATCCCGAACTCGGAAACAAATCTTCCGATGATCCCTTCTGTCGCATTCAGCGAGCAAAACGGCTTTGGGAATGCTGATTCTATTCCGAGAGCGCTGCACCTCGCCCCCACCTGTTTCGCAAGCCCTGAAGAGGCTTCTCTTGACTGCTCGACCGGAACGATCAAGCCTTTTATCCCTGCATCATTCAGCCGTGGGGGCAGTTCCATCAGTATGTCGGGATGGATCTCTGTTGCGATCATGATATCCGCGGATGGCAGCATAGGGATGTACGGATCCGGGTCGTCGATGAAATCAGGAAGCGTCTCTGGTGCAGGGAGTTTGATCGTGCCGATGATACTTTCTGCGTAGCAATACCGATCATACTTGC
>JAUVWP010000075.1 GCA_030604085.1 Methanosarcinales archaeon
ATCACCTGCGCTCATAGTACTTGCTATACCGATCTACCTGATCTCCTGGCCCCTGCGCGGTATCCGGTATCAGCAGATTCTTGCGCAGTTGGATCACAGGGAGCGTCTGGATTTTCTGGTCGGGTGCATATCGTTGAGCCAGTCTGCAAACGTGATCCTGCCGGCACGGATCGGGGATGTGGTTCGCGCATATCTACTCAAAAAGATGAAAAATATCCCGTTGACCACAGGATTCTCCTCGCTCGCTGTTGAACGAATATTCGATATTCTTGCGATCACGATAATCGGCGGCTTTGCCGTGCTCGGGCTGCAGGGGATGCTGCTCGACCAGTGAATCACAGATGTCATCACGATCGCAGGACTTGCCACATTGGCAGTATTCGGGCTTCTGGTCCTGTTCCTGAAACTCCGTACAACGATTGGCGGTGTTGCCGCCCGTTTCATCAGGGAGATTGCGGTTGTGTCCACAAACCCACGCGCCTTTGCAATCGTCTTTACAGGCTCACTTCTGGTCTGGATCTTCGACATCCTCACCTGCTTTGTGATATTAAGCGCATTTTCAGGAACCACATCGCTCTCCATGGTCCCGCTCGTATTTCTTGCAATCGCTGTCGGAAATCTCACAAAGATATTTCCGATCACACCGGGCGCCATAGGGACTTATGAGCTGGCGCTGACTGCGATATTCAGTCTCGGCGGAATCGACCCGGCTATTGGTTTTGCCGCTGCCGTGCTCGATCACATAGTCAAGAACTCGGTGACGCTGATACTTGGAAGCGCATATCTCTCGCGCTTTGGTTTGAGCTGGTCGCAGCTTATGGATCGGACTGAGGCAATCCCCAAAAATTAATATACCAATCATAGTTTATTTCAGTAGATAGTATATAAAAATCTGGTCAAAATCACGAATGGCACGAATAAACGAATCTCACGAATGTATGGGGAAATCGCTGCCATATTCGTGTCATTTGTGTCATTCGTGTTGAAGACCTGCACACGCGTGTGTCGAAGCCATCTTCAGATCCGATCCTACTGCCGAAAGTTGCAAAAACAGATGCATTTTGGTATATTATAAGTTCCCTGAGCAGCAGCAGCGTTCCCAGGGTTCTGGTTTTCGAGCTTCAGCAGACACCGCTTCGCTTCGACTCCGAATGCATACCCGCCGATCCCGCCTTTTGAAACCACCCGGTGGCACGGGATCACGATCGGCAGGGGGTTCTTCGAAAGCGCGTTCCCGACTGCCCGCGCTGCGTTTGGCTTTCCGATACTTGCGGCAAGTTCGGAGTACGTGACAACCGAGCCATACCGGATTTTTCTTGTCTCGCAGAGGACGTTTCGCTCAAAATCGGTGAGACCGGATAGGTCCACCTCATATCCTGAAAAATCCACAACTTCTCCGCTGAGATACCGGATCAGATCATCGATCAGGTCGCGCTCGTTCATTTCACAACATCGGCAAGGTCGTCTGCAAACAGGTTCAGGTTCTCGCGGGAGAGGTGCGGCATGATCACCAGACGCAGCGCACGCGGGTCGCGCGTGATCGACACGTCCCATCCGCGCTTCTTTAGTTTGCTGCGCACAGAATCTGCATCAGGCACATCGAGCACCAGCACGTTCGTAACAGGATCGATGAGCGGCTCGATTCCGGATTCGCGAGCCCTCGCAACCAGTTCATACGTGAGTTCCATGCACCTATTCACGATCCTCTCGTAGCCAGCCCTTCCGAGATGCTTGAAGACCGCATACGCAGATGCAGCCGATGCCCCGCTTCTCGTGCCTGAAAGCGTCTGCTGGGAATTAACCGTCAGATACGGCGTATCTACAGATAGCCGATGCAGGTAGGAGGAATCCTGAAACAGAAGCCCGCCCGATGGTATCGTTGCGAATCCCATCTTGTGCGGGTCGGCAGCAATCGATGTGACGCCGGGAAGTGTGAAATCGAATTCATACAACTCTTTAAGAAACGGGATCACAAACCCTCCGAATGCAGCATCGACGTGCAAAAATATGTTTTTCGATAATGCAAGATCTGAAAGTTCCTTTATCGGATCTATCTGCCCGAATTCCGTGGTTCCTGCAATTCCAACTATCCCGATCGTATTTCCATCGATCAAATCCTCAACCGACGAGATATCGGCTCTGAACTCCGGGTCAAGGTCTGCTTTCCGCACCCCAATCCCCAGGATGTCAGCAACCTTGTCGAATGAGAAGTGCGCTGACGCCGGAACGATGATGTTTGGCTCGCGGATTTTGCGCGCAGTTTTGATCGCATGTATCGCCTGGATATTCGATTCGGTGCCGCCTGTTGTGATGTATCCGTGCGCATCAGGGTTTCCAAAGAGCGTGCCCATCATCCGCACCACCTCGTGCTCGATCTCTGCAGTTCCGGCAAAGAGCCCGGGATCGCCGAGATTTGTCTCGATGAACTGCTGGTGAGCCGCCACTGCAACGGGATGCGGATAGGTGCACATCGAACTCAAAACACGTTCATAAGGCGTATCTTTGCTTTTCAGATCGTAGAGTGTCGATCCAATGGTTTTTTCATCCATTCCATGCGTGTTCATCTTCTGCCTCGCCAGTTTCGTTTGCGAATACGTGGGGGTTCTACATGGATAAGGTTAATGGAGGTAACCTGCAAATGTTAGCAGAAGTGATCGTATGAAGACAAGAGGAATGCTTGCATCGGTAGCGCTTGTTGCGCTTGTCGCATGTCTCATAAGCGCATGTATCGATTCCACCCCCCCGTCGCAGCCGTCAGCAGATACGCCGGGGATTACGTGGTATTCGTATGATGAAGGGATGAAAATTGCGCAGGAGCAGAACAAGCCCGTGATGATCGACGTGTACACTGATCGGTGTCCATGGTGCAAGGAACTGGACCGGGTTGTTTACGCAGACCCGGATGTGATCGATCTGGCAGATAAGTTCGTGTGTATAAAATTCAATGCCGATAAACGCCGCGACCTTGCTGCACGATACAATCCCGCCGGCGCGGTTCCCGCAACCGTGTTTCTCAGATCGGACGGTACGGAAATGCACCGTCTCAGCGGCTATCCGAGAGGCGGGGCTGAGGCATTCTTGCATAATATGATGGTTGCGCTCAACAACGCATGACCGATCTCAATTACGCTGTTTACACTTATTCGCTGCTCAACGGACTCAAAGGATCGGTTGCCAGCGGTGACAATTATAATCACAGGAGCATCAGAACTGTGGAGGCGGCGAATGGTTGAGATCATCGGCATCGGCGCACTGAATATCGACAAACTCTACCTTGTCGAGCGGATCGGGACGGCAGGAGAGGAGATCGGGATCAATTCTGCGAGCGAGCAGCCGGGCGGCTCTGCTGCAAACACCATCGCGGCTCTCGCCAGACTCGGCATAAAAACAGGGTTCATCGGAAGGGTTGGGGGCGATGCCGATGGCGCATACCTGCGCTCTGAGATGGCAAAAGAAGGTGTGGATACACAAGGGATCGAGGTCGCCCGGGGCAGAACCGGCAGCGCGATCGTGCTTGTCGATCCAGGCGGCGAGCGCTCGATGTATGTGCATCCCGGTGTGAACGATGCGCTCTCATTGACGCCAGAGAACCTATCCTACGTAAAAAGCGCGAAATACCTGCATCTGTCCTCCTTTGTCGGCGAAACCGTAATCGGTGTGCAGAGAGAGATTCTCGACCGGTCGAAAGCCGAGATATCCTTTGCGCCAGGGATGCTCTATGTCAGGAGAGGGGTTGACACACTCAGCGGGATCATCTCAAAGACCCGGGCCGTCTTCTTAAATCGCGATGAGATAGAGATGCTTACGGGATCCGGATACAGAGAAGGCGCGGGAGAGTTAAATGAGATCGGAGCAGAGATCGTTGTGGTGACGCTCGGCGGAGACGGATGTTACATCCGAACATCGGATGCGGAGGTTTCCATTCCCGGACTTGCTGCGAGGGTCGTTGATACGACCGGTGCCGGGGATGCGTTCTGCGCCGGGTTTCTGTATGGGCTGCTGAACGATGAGCCGCTCGGGATGTGCGGGCGTCTCGGGAACTTTGTTGCCGCGAAGTGCATAGAGGCGGTTGGCGCGAGGGAAGGGCTGCCGAGAAAGATCGAGATTGCAGAGGATCAAAACTAAATCGATAGGTGAACCCGATGTTTACAAATGCACGCTGGCTGTTGTGGGATTAAGGATATGAAAGCACGATACTTGCGATTCTGTGGATAAAAGTTAAGTGTGGTGCAATCGTACGAAAGCATTAATGAGAGTCGTGTGGCGGCATCTATCAGGAACAATGATCAAAACTCTCCGTTTGTGTCGATCTGAATAGCCAAGAAATAAACCCAAGTAAAAAATTGCAGGAGATGAATAAGGATGGGGTACTATTTGAAATACGCTCATGCGGCGATGAAAAAAGCCAGATACGAGATTCTGCCCGATGATGGCACATTCTATGCTGAAATACCAGGATTTAGTGGTGTTTATGCGAATAGCGGAACCCTTGAGTCGTATCGAGACGAACTGGAGGAAGTACTCGAGGAATGGATATTGCTCAGAATACGCCTCAATCTACCGCTACCAGTGGTTGATGGCATCGGTCTGGCGATCATGGAGGCAGTTTGATGCCTCGGATAGGACCTATAAAAAGAAGAGATTTGATACGATATCTGAAACTTCTTGGTTTCGAGGGACCTTATTCTGGCGGAAAACATCAGTTTATGATCAAAGATAACATTACTCTCAGACTCCCAAACCCACATAAAGGTGATATTGGACGTGCGTTTCTGATAAGAATTCTAAATCAGGCAAAAATCGATAGGAATACGTGGGAGAGTCTTTGAATTTGCACCAGACGGAAATTGAATATATTTATGTGTTATTAATGATTGGCAAGATGATGTGCAGCTACAATAATAGTGATGTGCAGCTACAATAATAGATGAGTCGCGGGGGCGGCATTCACTAAAACGCACCCACCAGCAGCGGACACCTGCGGTCAGCGGGTCGCAATGGAACGGGGATCATTAGCCGGTGAGCACGCCCTTTGTGCTTGGAACATCAGACCGCTCGATCGCAGCAGACCTGCGCAGCGCAATCCCGAACGCCTTGAAGATCGCCTCTATTACATGGTGGTCGTTCCCACCGCTTGCTGAGATGTGCGCGTTGATGCCGGCACTCGAGACCAGCGAGTGGAAGAAGTGTGGCACCATCTGGGTCGTGAGATCGCCGACTACGTCTGAAGAGAACCCGACATCGAATACCAGGTAACTCCTCCCGCTAAGGTCAAGGATCACGCTTGCACTTGCTTCGTCCATCGGCACCCTGACATCGGCAAACCGCGCAATCCCTGCATGATCGCCGAGTGCCTGGGATATCGCCTGCCCGAGCACGATGCCGATATCCTCGACCAGATGGTGATCGCCGAGTTCGATATCCCCTGCCGCGCGGATGGTGAGATCGAACAACCCGTGCCTCGCAAACGAGTCCAGCACATGATCGAGAAAGGCAACGCCTGTGCCGATCTCTGATCTGCCGGTTCCCTCGATCACAAACGTCAAGTCGATCTCTGTTTCGCTTGTCTTTCGGTGAATGGTCGCTTTTCGCATGGCTGTTTATCTATATAATCTGCCTGTGATCTCTTTTATGCTGGCTCTAGTCTCATTGGTCATGGCATCCAGTTTTCGATCCACACTCTCCTCCATGCCCTGAATATTGATCCGCAAGGATCGCTCCTTCGCCTCGATCTCGGATTCGATCCTCCTGAGCCGCGCATCCGCGTTCAGGATCATCGCGGCGAGCGCAGCTACCAGTATCATCGCAGAGACATAGATCATGGGATCCTGGTTATCCAGGTAATTGAGCCATCTAAACGTCAGTACAAATGCTGATACGACCATCAACGCTGCATATATCGTGTCTTTTGTATCCATTCCTGCACAACCTCCTGGTGGTTGATGTATTATCGTTCACACACATTTATAAATCTTGACGTGACATCCGGGATGTACTTGGCGCGATCTCGGTGTTTGGTCCGGGACATGCAAGTGCTTAAGATCAGGAAATAGCCCGAAAACCACCCCTACACCGCCATATACATCCGCGTGATGGATGTCTCATGTTTAGGATGCGCGCGAACAGTTCCGACGCGGCTGAGGGAGGAGATGCCGATCATCCGGTCTTCGGCGGAGGGTAACTACGCAGGTACCCAAAACCACTATCGGGGGACTTCACTGTGCAGGGACTATCCAGAACATGGGGGATACTGTAACCAAACCGGGAATTTAACCGCAGAGTACGCGGGAGGAATAAACGGTTAAATGCTCTGCGTTCCTCTGCGCCCTTAGCGGTTATTTTTCTTGCCAGAAAGTACAGGATCGCAATCAGGAGACCAATCAACATACCTGAGTAGTTACGGCGGAGATCGCAAAGCCCCCGGATTTCGACCCTACCTGTTGTGATAGTCGATCAGCCTTAGAATCCCGCGCAGCGTGTAGACCTCCCTTGCAGTCAGTTCTGCCCGCCCCAGTATCCGCCTCGTCATCAGCACAGTCTTCTGCCTCTTGTGCTCGGGATAACCGAGATCGCAGAGCACGGCTTCGATGTGTTCATACAACAGATCGAGATCGCGCCGATCCGCAAGCAAGATGCTCCCGATCTCGATGTCGCACAACTCATAAAGCACCACCGCGACAGCGTGCGAGAGATTCATGATCGGATACTCTTCGCTGGTCGGGATGCTTATCAGGAGGTCGCAGATCTTCAGTTCTTCATTCGTGAGCCCGTCATTCTCCCTTCCGAATACGATGGACACAGTTCCTGCCCTGCCGCTTAATTTCTCGCGCACTTCGCCAGGTGAAAGTGCAGGCATCCGGACATGCCTTCCAGCAGTCTCCCCGCGCATCCCAGTAGTTCCGATGATGAGATCGGAACCGGCGATTGCTTCACCAAGTGTTTCGCAGATCGATGCACCATTCAGTATGTCCCGTGCGTGCTGCGCCATCATCCATGCCTCAGAACCGATCGGGCAGGGATTTACGAGCACCAGATCCTGAAATCCGAAGTTCTTGAGAACCCGGGCAGTTGACCCGATGTTTCCCTCGTAGAGTGGCTCGTTCAGGACGACTCGTATATGCAGGTCATGCTTGCCAGGTGTGTCTGTGTCGTGGTTATTTCTGTGCATGGTTCGGTGTCGCTTGCAACTCGTGTCCGGAGTGTCTGATGCTACATGATACGGGTCGCAATAAGCGTATTATCTTTTGTGTTTGCGAGGGGCACCAACTAGCGGAAAATCCGGCACTCGATAACCCGACTACCTTCTGCAAGGATTAATAATAGATGCAATCACACCCAGTTATATTATCGGAGGAAAATTACATGTTTAAGGCAATCATCAGCGCAGAGGCATTGCAGGATGCGATTAAAGCGGTATCAGCAGTTGTCGACGAGGCACGATTCGAGATCGCTCCGGAGGGGTTGTCGGCTCGTGCAGTCGATCCTGCAAACGCGGCAATGGTCTCGCTCGAATTATCCAACGATGCGTTCACACTCTTTGAGGGGACAGAGGGTGAAATCGGTATCGACCTGAGTAGATTTGTTGAAATTCTTGGAATGGCAGACAGAAGCGGGGAGATCGAACTTGAGCTGGATCCTGATACGCATAAACTCGATATCAGCATGAGCGGACTTTCGTACACCTTGTCCCTGCTCGACCCGTCCACAATGCGAAAGGCGCCATCGGTGCCTGCACTCGATCTTCCAGCAGAGATTGCGGTTTCGGGTAGCGTCTTCAAGCGGATGATCAAGGCGGCTGAAATGGTGAGCGATCACATGAGCATGGGCGTGCATGACGGCGTCTTCTTCATGGAAGCGACTGGCGACACCGATCATGTCAGACTCGATCTGACCGGCTCGGATCTGATCGCTATCAAACCCGCCGAGGTCAGGTCGCTCTACTCACTGGATTATCTTACTGATATTAGCAAGGGCGTTGGTGGTGCAGGCGAGATTGTTATCGACCTGGGGCGCGATCTCCCTGTGGTCATCAAATTTGAACCCACAAGCGGCGACTGCAAGATCAAGTATGTCCTTGCACCGAGAATCGAATCCGATTGATCACAATGACAACCCCCACCATAACGAGAATAAAGGGCGATCAGGCGCTGACATTCACAAGTGACATCACCATCCATGTCTTGCAGGATATCGAACTGGACTGCCCGATCCTGATCGAGGGACTGCCCGGCGTTGGGCATGTCGGCAAACTGGTTGCCGAGCACCTGATCGACGAACTCCATGCAGAGCGGATCATTGATATCTACTCCACCCATCTGCCGCCGCAGGTGATTGCGCTTGAGGATAGCACGGTCAGACTGTCCCGGAATGAGTTGTATGCGCACCATACAGAGGATGGGGACGATCTGCTAATTCTGGTTGGGGATTACCAGAGCGTGACAAACGAAGGGCATTATATTCTTTGCGATGCGTTTCTGGACATCGCGCAGCAGCTTGACGTATCCCGGATATATACGCTCGGCGGTTATGCGACCTACCAACTGGAGGATGCCGACAGCGTGGTCGGCGCGGTCAACAATCCGAACCTGATTGAAGAATTATCCGGATATGGCGTCGAATTTCAGGAGAACGAGCCGTGGGGCGGGATCGTCGGCATTTCAGGGATTATGCTTGCGATGAGTGAAGCAATAGGTATCGATGCGGCATGCCTGATGGGGA
>JAUVWP010000110.1 GCA_030604085.1 Methanosarcinales archaeon
CAGGAAATCGGTATCATCGACCCGCATATCCATGCCTCTGCCTGACACATGGTGGTCTATGAAGACGTGGCAGTCCTGACAGATCATGCCAGCGCTCATGTGGACATCGAGGTCTCGTGAGACCTCATCTGCACCCATCGCAAGCTCGAGATCTCCCCGCTTGTTGTTGTCGCCGCCGCCCGCGGTCCCATGGCAGCGCAGGCACATCTCACGCGTGGGCAGTCCGACACCGCGGACTGCTGCGGTCGCATCGATCGACGGAGCAGGACCTGTTGCAGTCTTCTTGTAGTTCGGTGCGTGGCAGATCAGGCAGTCGATCTTCTCAACCGAAAAATCGTTCTCGGATAAGCCATAGCCTGCATGGCAACTGCCGCAGAGGGCGTCATTCGATTCGGTGCCCACGCAGAAATCGTTCAATTCTACAAGTTTACCGGTCACCTCACCTTCCTTTCCGACGACGTGTGTCGCCTCGCCCATCCACGTATTATGGACCGACGTTGCGAAATCATCACCCTCCTCCTGATGACACGCAAGACAAGTCTCTGCCCCGGTGTATTCATCGATTCCGGCGTGTGTCCCTTCAGCCGCAGCCGATGCGGCCTGCGCAACCAGTAGACAGAAAAGCAGAACAGCAGGGAACCTCACCGCTGCGATGTGGCGCAGGGGCGAGGTCGTATTTTGTGTATTCGTTGTCAATTCCTCCTTCTTGTATATCATGTAGACGTTACGATTTTAGTAATCATATCTACGATATACACAATGCTATTACGATAAACTACTTTAACCTTTTGGCGACATTCGCGGTCACAGAACCCGCGTCTTCTCCTTTGGTCTTGGCGTCTTCACGACAAGGAAACGAAACACTGACTCGCTTTCATTAAGCAGACGGTGCGGAACTCGGGAAGGACTCTCGATGAACTGATCTGCCACGACCTCCTCTCGCTCGTCGCCGATCTCAACGACGCCGCGTCCTTTGAGCACATAAAAAAAGACGTCAACCGGGGTTGCGTGGAGTTTCAGCGCCTCACCCGGTTGCAATGTGATGTGTACTGCCTGGACATGCTCGGTATCATGAATCATCGACGCATGAACTCCGTGCGGGTTTGGGGATACTGGTGCGCTTCTTGCGTCAACGATCTTCATCAGAGTACTCCTTTCGCAAACTCCTCAAACCCGATCCGGTCGATGAAGTCACCGATCCGCTCCTTTGGCTTTGCATTCGCGGTGTAGTAGTCAAAGACGCTCTCTGCAACCTTCTTCGCATCCTCAATCGATTCGACGTAGGTCAACTCCTTCGCGATTCTCGGCTTCTTGCCAGCCTCGCCTCCGACAACCACTTTGAAGCCTTTCTTGAAGCCGAAGAAACCGAGGTCCTTAACCCAGGACTCGCCGCAGCAGTTCGGGCATCCTGATACGCCGATCTTGAACTTCGCGGGGAGGTTCATGCCGTGGTACTCATCGTGGAGCGCAAGCCCGAGCCCGAGACTGTCTGAGATGCCTTTCTTGCAGAAAGTCGTTCCAGGGCAGATCTTAACACTCCGGACACAGAGTCCGATTGCAGCACCTGGGCTCATCCCGAGGTCATTCCATGCGGAATCGATATCATCTTCCTTCAAGCCCACAATAACCATCCGCTGTGCGCTTGTTATCTTTATCGCGGCTGCTCCGTACTTCTCTGCGACATCCGCAATATTTCGCAGGGTATCAGGCGATACCACGCCTGCCGGAGTGTCCGGCGCTATCGCATAAGTCTCTCTGTCTCGCTGCACAACTGCTCCCTTCTCTGGTATGTCGTTCTTCTTTTCTTCTGCCATTCTTATCACCTCTGTTGCCTCAATCTCGGAATTACTGTACACTTTGTTTGTTCAATTGTTGCTTTCATTTCTCTTCACCTATCGGATATTATCATCCATGCGCATCAAACCGCATGAGAATACCTTTTAGCCCTGCTTTATGCCGGGCTTCGTCCTTTGATGCTCGCTCGAAGAACCGAGCCGCATCGATGTTGTCTTCCGCTTCGGCTACCTTCGCAGCGTCCGCTTTCTCGGTTTCAGCCATAGTCTCGCCTTTGTGCATCATCTCGAGGTTTGCCTTAGTGTCGCCGATCATGCCGAGTATCTCTGCAATCTCCGAGGCGTGCCATGCCTCATCCATCGCGAGCTGCCTGAAGTACATGGCTGCAGTGTGATGTCCTTCGCGCTCTGCCTGCTTTGACATCGCAAGGTAGAGCCCGACCTCTGTTGTCTCTCCCTTGAAATGTGCTTTGAGTTCGCTTTCTGTAGTCATTTATTCGGGGACCTCCTCCATTGTTATATGGGTGCGTAAACCTCCAAATAGTTTACGGTTAGAGTGATGTGTATTGCGAGTATATAACATTATGGTGCGGAAATCGTCCATAAATTGCATGAGAAGTACGAAGATCGATATGGTGATGCGCAATGATTGATGAGGTACGTGTTTAGCTAACCACAAGATTACACAGTCTGCGAAGCAGCGGCGCAGCCATCTCCACAAGATTTCTGTGTTAATCTCGTGAAATCTCGTGGTTTTTCCGCCTCAGCTAAACACATACGATGAGGGTATGACGATTATGGAAATGTTGCACCGAAAGCGTACACCAAAAATTAGCCGCCAGGCAGACGCTCTGATTAGTCCACCCTGCGCATCACAAGAGAACCATCCCTCATCGGAACCGCCACATATTTTTCCGATGTGTCCACCTCGTACTTGCTGTACCGCATCGATTCGAACCTGCCGGCACCAACAAGTTTTCGGATGAGCGATATGTCCGCACCCGTGATCCGCGTCTTCTTCGCAGGCGGACTGGTCACAATCTTCCTCCGGGAAAGAATCGCGCCACCCCCCATATCGGCTCCAGAATAGCCCATGCCGCCCCCGACCAGCAGCACGCCACGTTTCATGTATGCGCCTGCGAACTCTCCTGCCACCCCGCGGACAACCACTGTTCCGCCGTTTAGATGGGCGCCAGTGTTCATTCCGGCGTCTCCCGTAACAGTAACCGTGCCCTGCCGCATAAGTAGTCCGGTCCCGTTATAGGCATCGCCTTCTACGAGCACATCAACCGGGCAATCGCACCGTGCACACAGGGTTCCGCGCAGGATGCCGTCGTTTAGCACCAGCCGCAGCTTCTCAAGGTCCAGTGAATTAGACACTGGCACCTCAGGTTGGTGGTTGCAGAGAAGATCGGTTACGGATACAAACTTGCGATATCCCTCCACATCGGAGCGCACCTCAAGGATATTTCCAAGCGGCTCCTCGACCATGCCAGAAACGTAGACTGCTCCTGCAACCATCCCGAGTCCCGCTTCGGCGCCCACGTCCCCGTCTACAAAGATCCGAGATGCAGTCCCGATTCCAATGCCGCCGGTGCCGCCCAGATGCCGGATATCCGCACCCATGCCCTGTGCGAGGCGCTCTCCCACATCGCCCTTTATGTGAACCTCTGTTTCCGTTTTAAGCGCATCCACCATGTTGCGGTAGGTGTATTCTGTGCTGTTCTGGTTGGGGACCGGGGCATCCGGATCAAGCTGGCGATTGTGCCAGCAGAAATTAAACGTGTAATCACAGAGGTTGTCCACTCTGGCGAGTAACTCGATCCGGATCACAGACTATCACCCGTGTATCAGCGAGGGGAGGCACTGCGTGCAGACCCACAGGCTTTTCATCTCGTGGCGCATTGGTAGCAGGTAACGATCCTCAGATCCTGACCCGCATTTGAAACACTGGATGGATGCATCCTTGTGCGGGGCTTGGGCAGCCGCTTTTTCCGCATCGAACTCCACAGTCTGGCGCTCCTCGATAGATATGGCACCTTCCGGGCATATCCCGATGCAGAACCCCATACCGTCACAAAGTTCTTCGGATACAACTTTCGCCTTACCGTCAATGATCCGGATCGCACCCTCTGCGCAGGGGGAAACGCATTTTCCGCACCCTGTGCATTTTTCCTCATCGATCTTCACTATCATGCGTTTAATCATGGTAATTCCTCGGTATCTTCAAATGATTTGTTTTTATATCACATACATTATAACTATGCTATTGAAACCCTGTAATAATTAGCCAATGCTGCAACTGTTTTGCGCCCGAATAACGTTTTCTTGGAATTTCAAAGCATTTCTCGGACACTTTTCTATACAATTCGAACATTTTATACAGTCGAAATTGCTCACTTTTCCAGATTTTTTAAACGATCCCGGATCTATATTAGTGGGGCACACTTTTTCACATAATCCACATTCAACACAATCGTCAGAGACCTGTAAAATATATTTTTCCCGCCCCAACAATCCTTGTAATGTCCCCATTGGACAAAAAGCACACCAGATTCGAGGATTGTAAATTATTCCTAATATTATTGCGATAACACTTGTTGCTATGCACATTATTACAAATACAAAACCTATTTTATCCAATTCCCCACCCGTTTGAAGTAATCGATAGAGCATAAACGCTATCATTCCACAAAATATTGCAGTTCTAAAGACTAAATTTTTTAAAAACGATGGAATAGGAGTATTCATACTAACAAATTTAAGTATTCGCTCTAAGAAGGATCCGCGAGGACAAAACCATCCGCACCAATATCGTCCCTTAAATACAGATAATGTCAAAAAAAATATCATCATAGCTAACACAATATAACCTACATAATGCCACCAAATTCCAACAAAAATAATTACTGGAAGTAACCACCACATTACCATTTGTACATTTTTTCTTTTTATCGTCATGTTTGTTGCTCGTGGATTGTAAATATATTGCGGTTTTCGGAGTTCTTGTGATTTTGCGTAAACCTTTTAATAGTTTACTGCTACAGTAATATGTATTGCGAGTATATAATATTATGGTACGGAAATCGTCCACAAATTGCACGAGAAGTACGAAAATAGATATGGTGATACGCAAATGATTGACGAAAGAGACATAAAGATCATAGACATACTTCGTGAGAACGCACGCACACCGCACACCGAGATTGCTGCACGACTCGGTGTTGCCGAATCCACGATACGAAACCGTGTGCGGGCGCTCGAGGAAGAAGGGGTCATCAGGCAGTACACGGTCGTAACCGATCCGGCAAAGCTCGGGTACAACTCAATCGCCCTCGTCGGAGTCGATGTCGAGCCCTCGCATCTCCTCGATGTTGCGTTGCGTTTGAGTGAGTTTCCAGAGGTGAAATTCGTTGCAACCTCAGCAGGAGATCACATGATCATGACCGAGGTGTGGCTTACGGACGGGGGTGCGCTCAGGACATTTATCGCTGAGAAGATCAGGAAACTGGACGGCGTGCAGAACGTGTCGCCGACGGTGATCATGGATAACTGGAAGATGCGCAGCGGGTATCTGCTGCCATGAATGTGAATCAAAAACGAAAACCCGACCTCGCCCCGCCCCAATCAGGAAAGGAAAAATCCATGCACAACGCAAAAGAGATAACTGTACGCAAGCATGACTAACATAACAGCAGACATCCCCGGAGCGAGATGAGTGATTTGGTGCATCAAAGGAGGTAGTAACGGTTGCCATATAATGACACGGGTTTAACAGGGCAATTTGCCAGATATCCTGATTGTGCATTTGTGCAAGAGGTTGCTGCACAAATTCCGTGTTTCCATAATTGCGCGATTATAGACACATGGGATCGGGGCGAAGAACGGGCAGAGGGGGGGAGTTGATGAAATTACTGACCCTGTACGGAGGAAACTTCGGAGAACGAGTGATACGAAATCTTGTAAACGATTCCGAATTCTGCAAATCATGTGACCCGCTCTGCACACACTGCAAGTATGATCGGTATTGCTACGCAGAAAGTATCATCGGCACGATCAAACTCCCTGCACCAGAGACGCTGCCC
>JAUVWP010000048.1 GCA_030604085.1 Methanosarcinales archaeon
ACACCCAACAGACCACTCATGTTCCATGAACTAATAGTAGCATTGTAATACCATGCTTCACCATTTGAATACGGGTTGGGGTGACCTGCGCTCCAGTGATAACTACTAGCGTCTGGACTTTCCAACACTAACCAGTAAGTAGTTCCTCCCGTAAGATTGTAGTCGAAACTCACATTAATCCAAGCATATTTCGTACTAACATTACCAGTAGGCATGATAGCATTTGCAACCTCGGTTCCAGGTTGATCGTCCCCATCCGTACAGATGCTCACATTTATGTCTCCAGTAACCCCCGCTGCTGCTTTTTTAATGTAAATTCTTACTTCATTGAGCGTTGCGTTACCAGTCAAGTTAAATGTCTGAGCTCGCTTGTATGCTCCACCAAACGCGAGATCCCAACCAAGATCCGAGGACACATTCTGCCTGACAACCTCATCTGCCAATTCAAACACCATACCCCCCTTCGCGAGAATATACTGCTCGCCAGCATCCGACGAGTTTGCCCAGGCGCCGATTGTGGTCTTATTGGTCATCGCGAGACTGGTGCTGTTGGCAACCTCAATATACTCGCTGCCATTGAACCGGAGCGCGTGCAGTGTGCCATCAATTATCCATGTTGGACTGCCGACGATAGTGCCGTGGTTCCTGTTGCATGACGAGTCGTTGGCTGTCGTGCTGCCGGTGCCGTCGTCGAAGCGCCAGAAGCCCACCAGGTCCAGTACGTTGCATACGCATACTGTGATGTTGTCTGTGCCCATCTCTGTGCCGTCCTCATTGTATGCGGTTGCGTGGATCGTGTAATTCCCGCATTCGAGACCGGCTGTGTTCCAGCCGTAGGTGTAGCTGGTTGTGTTGGGTGCGACCGCCTCGCCTGAGTGATTTGTTGTGCTATTGGAATAACTGTCTTCGTTCGATACAGAACTGATGTTGAAGTTCACATAATCCTCCTCTATACCAAAAGCACGCGCATCGATCGTCACGAGTCCAGATACCCAGTCACCATCATAAGGATACACAATCTTAAAGCCAGACATCACATGAATGATTGCGGTGTCGTTGGCGGTCTTGCCGGTGTGGTCTTCGACTACTGTGAGGTTCGCGGTGTAGTCGCCTTCCTCGCTGTATACATGAGTGGTCGTCGACGCGTTCACTGTTTCATTGTCCCCGTCTCCGAACTCCCATTGCCATTCCTTGATGCATCCGGTTGATCCTGAGCCGTCGAACTGGACCGTTGCTCCGATTCCAACCCACTGGTCAGGTCCTGCGTTTGCGGTGAGATTTGCTGGCGGGCGGATCGTGACTATGCACGTGTCGGTGTCGGTTGCGCCGTCAACGTCTTCGACAGTCAGTGTCACGGTGTAGTTGCCGTTAACACTGTAGTTGTGCCATACCCATAATCCATCACTCTTGTTCCCATCGCCAAAGTCCCAGTGCCAGCTCACAATCCCGCGGTAGTTGCCGCCGGTGTTGTCATGAGGATTATCCGGATCGTATGAGCCGCTGCCATCAAACCATACCCCCACCTCTGCCCATGTCGTATTCTCACACAGACCATCGGTCCGGTCATCGCCGGCGTCTGCTATCGGCAGCATGTTTATCGATGCGTTTCCGAAGAGACCTCCGAACACCTCACCACTCACCACCACCCGGCTTGAGGAGAGACTCACGATGGTGACCCTGATCTCGTCGTCTTCTGTGATGTTAACCTCTGGCATTGTATCCAGTACCAGTATCCTTCCGAGTGTCCATCGGTTGAAGTTTCCGATGCCTTTATCGCTGAGTCCCCACCGGGTGGGGGAATTATCATCAAAGGGCTCGAGGAGAGTGCCGTTGACGCTCACAAGTACGCGCAGGTTCTCGCATTCGATCGGATCGCCGCCCTGATGTTTGATATGTACCTCATTCTTCCCTATATTTGCTATGCCGTCGACCTCGATGTGCGGAGTGTCGGGATCTTTATTCAGATATGAGTAAACCGATACTGCGATCAGTCCGATCGCAACTATTACTATGCCAATAAGTAGTACTTCTCCGACGAGCCCGGATACGGCCCGTTCGTCGTTTGTTATTCTGCGTTTGTTCATGTCTCCCCACTCCTATGATGAGATTCTGCTGGTTCTCCCTTCGATATATATGTCCTGGATATCCAGGTAGATGCTCCCGTTGAGCGTTATTTTGATGTTGGCATAACTGTCATCAGGTGGCCATTCCGGGTTCGCCTCAACCGATGTCCCACCCGCGATCTTGTTAAAGTAATTTGCCCATTCCTGTAGATAATCTTTGCGGAAGTTTTCGTCCCCTTCCGGCGGCTCAATTATGATGTGTACATTATGCGTGTTGTTACCTTCTGCAAACGATACCCGGCTCAGACGCTCAAGTTTCAGTTGCAGTTCTTCGACTCCGCTTCCGCTGATCATCGGTGTTCTGTGTACACCAGTGCCAACGGTGACCATCGGTATTGTTATGCGGGCAGACCCATTTGTCGTATTCTCAATTGCGATTGTGGGCAGGGTCCTCATGCTCGCGTCCGGAGGCTGGCAGAGGAATACCGCGCCGCTCTGGTAGATGAATTTCTGATTGAGGAAGTAGCGGTTCATCGATTCGTATATCAGGGTGCCGTTGCTGGTTGCTGAGTAATGCACAAGGGACTTGTTGTATTCGTTATATGCTATAGTATAGTTAAGCAGCATCGGTCCCTCAGCTTCATCCACCAATCCCAGATGATCGGCAATCACCGTGAGGTTGTAAGGAGTGTCTGCATCGCGTAGAACCTTGCTGAACCCATAACATGGGTTCAAAAGATCAATTCTATAATATTCCGGACCTTTATTACTTGGAGCAGAGTCCTTGTGTACACACAGCTTATCGACTATTTTATTGCCATCCCCGCCCCATGTGGATAGTTGGAGGTAACACTTTCCGATTGTGCCCTTCCCCGACTCTATCTCCACCCTACCTGGCCGATTTGTGAAATTGATAATAAGTTTACCGTTCGAAAGGAATTTGGAAGATTTAGTATAGATATCGACATAAAACAAAGATATGTCAGATATATTGGCTGTGGTCGCACGTCCCCATTTCTGGAGTTCGCCGCTTGTGACATTCCCCTCGATGTTCACCACCCATGCGTCCGCTTTCACGGTGAAGTTCCCTTCCTGTGGCACTACACCAAGCGATCCCCATGATCTGACCGGTGATAGGACCGGGATGTCGCTGCCGCCAAGTTCGATTCGTTGTTTGCTGATGGCGTCGGTTTCGTTGGCGAGTACGAGTCCGTTAATGGCGCCTGGGATTGCCGAGAAGTCGGTGAAGGCGTTGCGCGCATGCTTTGCCTCGGCGTCTTCTGCCCAAGAGGGGATGTAGTACACGTTTAGGTATGCGGCGATGGTTATGAGCAATCCGAAGATCATTACGGCTACGACAACGATTGAGACCGCGCTTGTGTCCTGAAGCATCCTGTCAGAACCACCATGATTATGCCTCGGTCTCGGTTCCATCTTCCTGCTTCTTGCAGGCAGTTTGCCTCCTGGTTGTTTGTTCATACTTCCCCCGATCTATATGATGCTGGCAATTCTCCCCTCGATTTCGATCTCCTTTATCTCCAGGTGGATGTCTCCGATAAGCGATATAGTGGTGTTTGTATAGCTGCCATCAGTTGGTGGGGTCGAGGTCATCCTGATCGAGGTCCCCTCGACTGCTGCATCAAAATAGTCCGCCCATTCCTGCAGGTACTCTTCGCGGAAGTTCTCGTCCCCTTCCGGGGGCTCGATTAGGATGTTTACGCGCTTTGTGTTGTTACGATCTGCAAATGTGATGCGGTTAACATATTTAAGCCCCATCTGCAATTCCTCAACCCCGCTTCCGCTGATCATAGGTGTCCTGTTTACGCCAGTGCCGACGGTGACCATCGGTATCGTCATATACGTGTAATTTCCAATATCCTCGATTATGACGTCAGGCGCAATTCTCATGCTCGCGTCCGGAGGCTGGCAGAGGAATACCGCGCCGTTCTGGTAGATGAACTGCTGATCAAGGAAATAGCGGTTCATTGACCTGTACACCATGGTGCCGTTGCTGGTCTTTGTGTAAGGTTCTATGGTTTTGTTATATTCATAATATTCTATCTCATACCTAATATTACTGCTACTCCCAAGAGGTTCATCACTCACACTCATCATGATATTGTATGGGGCGTCTGCATCGCTCAAAACCTTACTAAACCCATAACCTGGACTCAGAATGTTTACCTGATGTAATGATAATGAGTCGGGGTCGGTAGTTATAATCAGTTCATCGAGTATTTTAACATCGTTAGGTCTCAATGTGGTTATGTCATAACAGTCACCGATCCGGAGTATCGCCCTTCCCCCCGGATTCGAGAGATTGATTAACACAGTTCCGGTACATGGATTCTTAATATAAATATAAAACTTCGATACACTGGATATATTAGTGATGTTCACATGCTCATCTGTGAAATTGCCGCTCGTGACGTTTTTTGTGATATTCTCAGTCCAGACATCTGCTTTTACTATGAAGTTTCCTTCCTGCGGCACTGCTCCGAGCGAGCCCCATGACATTCCCGGCGATACGATCGGGATTCCGCCGCAGCCAAGTTCGATTCGCTGTCTGCTCACGGCATCGGTGTTGTTGGCAAGCACAAGCTTATTGATATGAATGGGAATCGCTGAGAAATCAACAAAAACATCCTGCGCATGTCGCGCCTCATCGTCTGCAACCCATGATGGAACGTAGTATACGCCGACTAATGCCGTGACTGCCACGAGTAGTCCGAGGAGCAGGATAGCACCGACAACGGTTGAAACCGCGTTGTTGGCCGAAAAGATCCTGTCCGAACCGTGATAATGTGTCTCGTTTATTATCTGCATACCCTCGTCTCCCCCTATTCCAGCTGCGAGATGCTGGCAATTCTTCCTTCGACATCGATGTTCTGGATATCCAGATGGATGTTTCCGTTGAGTGTTATTGTGTGGTTATCCCAGTTAGTTGCATTTGTCGAGGTCATCCTGATCGAGGTCCCCGCGACTGTTGCATCGAAATAATCCGCCCATTCCCGCAGGTAGTTCTTGCGGAATTCCTCGTCCCCCGCAGGTGGCGTTATTATGATGTTTACGCTCCCTGTGTTGTTGCCATCTGCAAATGTGATTCGGTCTGCATGTTTGAGTTCTATCTGCAGTTCCTCAATCCCGCTTCCGCTGATCATAGGTATCCTGTGTTTGCCGGTACCAACAGAGATTATGGGTATCAGTACGCGGGTATAGTTCCGGTAGTCTCTGATCAGAACCCCCGGCGCGGTGCGTATAGTCACGGCTGGTTGCTGGCAGAGGAATACTGCCCCGTTCTGGTAGATGAACTTCTGGTTTAAGAAGTGGCGGTTCCTTGATTCGTACATCATGGTGCCGTTACTGGTCTTTGTGTAGTGAACCGAGGTCTTATTGTATTCGTTATAGTCTATATAATACCGGATACGGCTACCGTTCAGTGATGTGCTGTTCGTTATCGTGAGGTTGTAGTACGGGGTGTCTGCATCAGTCAGACCCTCCGCCCCTGCTTCATCCAAGACCATGTCAAATCCGTAACAGGGGTTCAGAAGATCGATCGTGTAATTTGCAATCGGTGAGTTGTCAGCGTTTATGGGCAGATCCTCGACTACTTTGTTGTTATTATCGTTCCAGATGGATATGTTGAGATGCGTGTAGCTTTCGGTCTCGATCTCTGCTCGTCCGCTCTGGTTCTCTTGATGCACGAGATTGATGAACACAGATCCGGATGACGGTGCCCCGTTGTAGTCGATCTCCTCGATATAGATATAAAACGATGATACACTAGAGATTTTGGTGATGTTTACACACCCTTCCGTGAGATTGCCGATTGTGACATTCCTGCTGATATTCACAGTCAAGACATCCGCCTCCACAGTAAAGTTCCCCTCATCCGGCACCACCCCCAGTGCGCCATAAGATGTCCCCGGAGCTATGATCGGGATGCTGCCGCTACCGAGCCGGATCCTCTGTCGGCTTACAGTGACGCTGCCGTTGGCAAGTACCAGGTCATCGATGTTGCCGGGGATTGCTGAGAATAGAACGAAGACATCATCTGCATGTCTTGCTTCTACATCCGCAGTCCACAATGGGACATACTGCACCCTTGCAAATATTATGACCGACAGGATCAGTCCAAAGAGCAGTATAAAGCTCACGACGGTTGAAACCGCATCAGCGTTTGAAGATATTCGGGTGTGCGCTGTCTGTGTTGATCTTGATCCCATCTCTGTGTACCTCATAAGTCATAATGTCTCTCGAGTGTTTCGTTCTCCGCATTTTTGTGATCTCGATGGATAGCCGGATGGTTTTCTCCCTGGCCCGTCGGTGATAGTTTAAGAATATAACGCCGTCTGACACGTATTCGATCATTCCGAATCGTGATGCGTGTGGGTTTGAGCTGTCCAATTCCGATGTGATTATGGACGTTGTTCCGCTATTCCTCATCACCTGAACAAGGTCATATACGATCAGTCTCCGTTCGTTTTCGCCCGTGAACAACATCTCGAAGAGCGTTATCGAGTCGAATACGCATCGTTTCGCGCCGAACATCTCGAAGAGTCGTGGCAGTTCGCTTCGGATGCGGAGTATCGATGTTTTGATATCGATCGCAGTCAGTTTCAGCAGGAGCAACAGTTCTTTGTCCACATATCTCTGAAAGTCCCACCCGAACTCTGATGCCGTTTGGATCAGGGTTTCTTCGTCGTCGTCGAGGCTGATTAAGATGCAGTGTTCGCGGTTTCGCAGACCCTCGTTTAGGAATTGCATCCCGAACGTGGATTTCCCTGTTCCGAATGCTCCGATGATCGCGGTGGTGCTGTTCTCCGGAAATCCACCTTCCAGTTTCGCGTCCAGTTCCGGTATGCCGCTGCTGACTCGTTCTATGATCATCTCTGCCATCCAACCTGTTTGACCTTTGATATTGCGAAGCCATGATCCGTGGTGACTGACGTCTCGAATTTCACAAGGTTAGCCCGCTCAAGTTGTGGCAGAAGACCCCTGAATTTCTTGACGTGCATCACTCGCTGTCGTTTGGCTGCGCCAAAGTCGTCCCATTCGAATATCAGGACCCCGTCGGCACAGTCCATTACCTGCTCCTGTAATGAGCTGTCAAGGATGCCTGTTGTGAGCAACGCGTACACGATCCCGCCCCATTCCTTTGATATCTTCTGCAGACCCCGAAAGAAGGATATTATGTCTGACCAGTCTGTGGAATGTTCCGGGTTTGCGCAGTACTCCGCAAGCGCAGTTACGGAATCGATGATGACTACGCCCTTTGGTGCGTTTTCGTCGAGGTACGCCACCATCTCGCTGATCAGTCCCTTTCCTGATACTGTTTTTCTTAATGAGTCAAAAGTTAGCGCGGGTCCGGTCGCCACCCACTCGGTTGGCACCGACGTTCTGCTGAAATATTCCTCTGAAAAGTCTTTGAAGTCTATTTTGCTGGATATCTCATAGAGATCTTCCGGAAAACCCCACCCTATCTCGTCATGTACGTCTTCCCAGCTTCTGGTCAGCGAAATGTAGCATATCTTCTCCGGAAGTATGGAATTTCCAAATGCTCCGGAAAAATTTCCGTTTTGGTGCAGTTCGAGGAGCGATAGTATTGACGTGTACGCAAACTCTGCGTTTCCGGCACCGATCTCCCCAAGCAGCATGACGAATGAGCCAGCTGGGAACCCGCCTTTCAGTACAGAGTCGAGCGAAATGATCCCTGTTGGCATCGTAACCGAGTGTAGTTCATCCATCGACGTCCCCATCCATTGAGTCCCTCACATCCACTTAATCAGTCTGCACCATACAAAAAGCTTTTTACGGATACAGTAGTTGTAAGAACTATGGGAAGTAGTGAACTTATGAGCCGGATAAAAGAGATTGTCAGCACAAAGGATGTTGCATACGATCTTGAATCTTACGATTCTGAGAAGCATGGTGTCCTTGTCGATGACCGGATTCCGGACGGATATACTGAGATTGATCGATACTGGGTGGATGAGCCGTATGCGTTTGTGCTGGTTCTGTATGACACCGTGAAGAAAGTTCCGGTGTATACGGTGGTCGAGCCCGCGCTGACGCCGTTTGAGAAAACCCTGCTCATACGGTTGTATGAGGACCTTTCTGACGTGCTTACGCTCGATGATGTCGAGTTTGCAGAGTCAAATGCGGGGCAATTCGACGAAGGGATTGCAGAGGAGATTCTCGAAGGAAATGGCGGGAACGGTGGCGGAGAGGTCGCTACTGGGGATACTGGCGAGGATGATGAGCAGTTCGAGGAACGGGTCGACGCGCGGTTTGTGGACGCAGGCGATGGGGGGAACGGCGCGGGATTCGATATCAACCTCGTTAAGGGCCAGATACTGCAGAGGAAGGCGCTGGAGTTGCTTGGTTACTACTCGATAGAGTTAAGTCCGCGCTCCACTCACAAAATCCTTCACTTTCTCAATAGAAACTATATCGGGTACGGGAAGCTGGATGCGATACTCAAGGACCCCCACATCGAGGATATTTCCTGTGATGGTGTCGGCATTCCAATATTCCTATATCATACCGTATATAAAAACATAGAGACGAACCTAACATTCAGTGAAGACTACTTAAACTCGTTTGTGATCCAGCTCGTGCAGCGTGGTGGCAAACACATCTCGATCGGCAGCCCGATGGTCAACGCAACACTGCCGGACGGATCACGGCTACAGGCAACGCTTGGCAAGGAAATAACCACGAGAGGCAGTTCATTCACGATTCGAAGGTTCAAAGAGGACCCGTTTACTCCGGTGGACATGCTCAACTTCGGAACATGCTCAAGCGAGATGCTTGCATATTTCTGGCTTGCGATCGAGAACAACAAGAGTATGATCCTTGCCGGCGGCACAGCATCCGGGAAGACCTCCGCATTAAACGCTATCTCCATGTTCATACCACCGATAGCAAAGGTCGTATCCATCGAGGATACCAGAGAACTGACCCTGCACCACGAGAACTGGATCGCAGGCGTCACCAGGGAGTCGACCATCGCTCACGAGGGCGTGAGCGAGATCAGTATGTTCGAACTCCTCAAAGCCGCGCTCAGGCAGCGTCCCGAATACATCCTTGTCGGAGAGGTGCGCGGCGAGGAAGCGCTAACGCTCTTCCAGGCGATGTCCACAGGACACACCACATACTCAACGATGCACGCCGCAGACATCGAGACACTCTTAAACCGTCTCCAGGGCGAGCCCATCAACGTGCCGCACGCGATGCTGCAGGCACTAAATATCGTAAGCATCCAGATGCAGACATACATCGGGACTGAGCGCGTCAGGCGGACGAAGACGCTTCTTGAGATCACAGGGCTTGACCAGAGAACCGGCGGCGTAAGGATCAATGACCTGTACACCTGGGATCCTGCGAAAGACACGTTCGTGTACTCAGATAACTCTTATGTGCTGGACCAGATCAGGGAGGAGCGCGGCTGGACAAAGGGTCAACTGAGGGACGCATTAGCAGAACGCAAAGATATCCTTGAATACATGGTTGAGAAGGAGATTACCAATTACAAGGAGATCTCCCAGATCGTCCAGCGATATGCCCTCGATCCCGATGCGGTATTGTCAGAAGTCAGGGGATTGGATTTCGGATAATAAAGCATGGGATTTAACCGCGGAATGCGTTAGCAAAGCCGTTGGCAATGGCTGGAAAAAGCACTCCGGAAACGAGGGTGACCTGTCGAAAGAAGAGTTCTCGAAATTCGGAGAGCATCCGAACACGTTCGTCATCGGTGGTTCTGCGCTCAGCGGCGATCCTGCCTACGATGTTCCATGATGTCCGAATCGCCTTTGACGTAATCCACGCCCTCCCGCAGATACCCAATCGCGTCTTCGATCCTGCATGGTTCTTCAAACCCGTAAGAGAGTCGCATCTGCCTTCTCCCGACCTCGGCCATACTCCCCTTCGGATGGACGCAGAACTCCCCAGGAAGATATAGCACCCGCGGCTTTTTTTCGCCAGGGGAGCCGTCGATCATGGGATCTCCTGTCGTCCTTGAGAGGAACCTGTGGAGTGGTGAACCCTCATCAGTCATGATCCCTTCTTCGAATGTCAGGTAGTAGTAAAATCCAGCCCTGCCGCCTCGAATGTCCACAATAAAGTCCCCGATCACATCATCGATCCATCTCCTGACCGCGACCGCTTGTTCCCGGTACCCAGCCCTGACCTTCCGGATCTGGTCGTTTATGTGGTGATCCATGATGTAGCTTGCGATCTCCTGCGTGATGAGCGGCGCACTGAACCCCACATCGTTCGTCCGCTGAACCATCGCACGCATGAACGCGCCCGGGGCTCCGGTCATGTAACCGATCCGAAGCGCGGGCGCGAGTACCTTTGAGAGCGTTCCCACCTCGTAAACGATTCCGAGATCATCGTAGAGAAATCCTGATTCGGGCGCTTCTGCAAGAGGATCGTGTATCATATCCTCATACGCCTTGTCAAATATTATCGGAATCTTTCTATTCAAACATTCAGACAGTTCTGTCACGATCCGGACCAGTTCTCTCCTGCGATCGTTTGAGAGGATCGTGCTTGTCGGGTTGTTGACCGTCACGATATAGGCAAATCTGATCTCCTGCCTTGCTTCGCCGAGTTCTTCGATCGATTTCCGCAGCAGATCGGTTCGTATCCCATACTCATCCTCAGGAACTGCTAAAAGATGAAACCCATCCCTTTCAAGGAGATTGCAGTAGATGTAATAGATCGGGTCGGTTGTTATCACGATACCCGTCTTTAAGAGATGCGATACCCCATCGAGCAGGCTTGTTGCGCCATTGGGTCCTATTATGATCTCCTTTGATTCCAGTATCTCTTCATCCATGCCACCGATCCTGTTATCGAGATGATACCGCCTGATCGACTCGATTAAGTTCACAGATCCCTTTGAGCCGCCGTAGTTGAGTGCCGCCCTGTACTTCTCAGGATGGGCGAGAACCTCCCTCTGCGCTTCTTCGATCAATCCCTTAGGTATCGTCCTCTCATTCACGTACCCCACACCGAGATTGATGTCGATGCCGTCCCTGAACTCGAGAGCGAAGTCTGCCATCATCCGGTTGACCGGCGAGGGCGTGGATGAGGCGTACCCGTACTTGGATAAGGGGATTTCATCCAGTCTCATCACTTCTTACGGGGCGTACCATTATTTGAACTTTGCCGACCAGAACGAAGACATCAATGAATCGAAAGGATTATGTACGCCGAGAACAGTGGTTGAGTAAAAATGGAGACTGGCAATGAAAAGATGGCAGCGTGATTACGGATTATCAGCGAGGATGTTCGTGACGATGTTTATGCTCGTTGTAGTGTACATCGCATTCATAGGGGTATTATCTTACCTCGGGTTACCGCTCATCACGATCGTCCTCTTTGCAGGAGTCATGCTCTTTGCGCAGTACTATTACTCGGATAAGATGGTGTTGTACAGCACAGGCGCCCGTGTCGTGACTGAAAGCGAAGAGCCCGGGTTGCACGAGATCGTCTCGAGACTGTGCATCGAGGCAGACCTGCCAAAGCCGAGGATTGCAGTCGTTGATAGCAGCGTTCCAAATGCGTTTGCAACCGGCAGAAGCCCTAAGAGAGCATTGGTCGCGGTCACCACCGCACTCACGCAGAGACTCGACCGGAATGAGGTAGCTGCTGTGCTTGCGCATGAACTGACGCACGTGAAGAACCGGGACGTGATGGTTCTGACCATCGCGAGTTTCTTCTCAACGATAGCGTTTTTCCTTGTCAGGTATCTGATATTCTTTGCCGGGGACAGGCGCGGAGGCGGTCAGATCATGATTGCATGGATCGCATCGATTGCAGTGTGGCTCGTCAGTTATCTTCTGATACGTGCGCTCTCCAGATACCGGGAATTCGCTGCAGATCGCGGAGCCGCCATAATCACAGGTCATCCGTCCCATCTCGTGAGCGCGCTTATGAAGATCAGCGGTTCAATGGATCGGGTGCCGACCGAGGACCTCAGGAAGGCGGAAGGCATGAACGCATTCTATATCATACCTGCGATATCCAAGAGTTCAATAATGGCACTCTTCTCCACGCATCCCCCGCTTAAGAAGAGGGTTGCTGCACTCGAGAAGATCTCCAGAGAGATGGAACTGAAATGAAACTATTTGATACGCTGCTCGGAAGAACGACACTTAAGAAACCGAAGACAGAGGCATTGTTTGCGCTTTCGACCGCATACATATCGTTAGAGGCGCTCGGCTTCAAACCAAGTGGCGTAGCCGGAATCTGTTTTAAGCCGATCGAATCATCGCGGTTTTCGGAACTGGAGAGCTATCTTCGGGAACTTTTAAGGCTCTGCGCCTCTGAAACCGGGACTATGTGCCAGTTCCAGACGGACGAGTACAACTACAACTGGGTCATCTTAAACGACGAGGACTTTGAGGACCTTGTCACCACTACGCACCTGATAAGCGAGACGATCATCGAACATGACTTCGAGGAACGACTTCTCTGCTCGATTTTTGCCTTTGGAGACGTGTATTTGATTTATAGTTACAAGGAGGGGACTTTCTATCCGTTTGCTCCGCTGGCTGACAGGAAGAGGGATAGCAATCTCGAATTCAGGTTGAGGTCGGCGATGGAAGGCGAACTTCCGATCGAAAAGGAGATGGAGAAGTGGCATCCGTTCTGGGGAATTCCGTTTCAGGGACGCGTTTTAAACGCTTTGAAACGATAACATCCCTCCCCCTGACGATCCACGGTTGATGCTACTCCCGCTGTCAGGGAAGTTTATAGTAAAACAGGTACGGACATGGAAGCAGAGACCGCTGTAAAAGAGAATAATAAGGGCAGCGTTGTTGTTTCGTGGACTGGTGGAAAGGATGGCTGTTTTGCATGCCATAAAGCAATTTTAGAAGGGTTTGATGTATCGTATCTCCTGAATTTCAGGGATATGAAAAAAAGCGGATCTCATGAAATAAATCCCGAACTGTTGTCTCTGCAATCAGAAGCGGTTGGGATTCCAATTCTCCAAACGAATTTTATATCTTATGAACAGGAATTCAAAAAAGTAGTACGTGATTTAAAATCAGATGGTGTAAGGGTGGATGGTGCTGTGTTTGGGCATATCGAAACGCATAAGGGATTAGTGGATAGGATTTGCAGTGATCTGGGCATCAAATCGATATTACCGATCTGGAAATGCAATTCAGAGCAGATCATCAATGATTTAATAGATGCCGGGTTTGATGCGATCGTAGTCAGTGCTAAAGCTGATTTATTCGACGAAGAGTGGCTTGGACGGAAGATCGATAAGAAATTTTTAAGCGATCTGCGTAGATTTAATGGCGCGATCGATCCGTGTGGCGAATATGGCGAGTTCCACACATTTATCATCGATGGTCCGATGTTTGAAAAGAAGTTGAGAATAGTTGATAGTAGAAAGATATTGAAAGAGGGATATTGGTTTTTAGATATCCTAAAATGTAGGACTGAAGAAAAATAGAATTCGCCAATCCATGGCTCGTGGGCTGTCCCGGACTATCAGTCCGCGGTGGCGTGGATCGGGTTTCGGAAGATCATCATGGGATCAAGCGGAGATCGGGGAGGATCGCGGGAAGGGCACTGTCTGAAACTCTGAATGAATCTCGCTCATGGATAAATAACCTTTGATCTGTGCCCATCCGTGGAATGGCTGCGCCGCGTGCTTTCGCAGACTGTGGCTGATAAAAGCTTTTAGCCACAGGTGAACATCGATTACACAGATTTTACCTATAACTCACTTGAACAGATCCATGGAATCTCTTGTAACCCCGGATGACGTGACAATCCCGGCAGACATCCCCGGGGATCAGGAATGAAGAGAATTTATATGGGATAAGTTGGTATTTATGAGAGATGGAGTCGTAGGAGGCGAGAATTGGATGAACCAGACAGAACTCTTCAACATCAGGATGAGCGATGTGTCGGAAACATCGCTTCTGACACTGTATTGCCATGCCCTTGAAAGCCAGTCCAGTGACCCGATCATGAGCGATCCGAAGGCAGTTGAGATCATGAGAGCAGTGAATCAGGAACTCTCGAAATCGAAGAACAGACTGCACAAGAGGATGGTCAAGGGCAAAATCGATAAGAAGCAGGTTGTTCATATCGTGATTCGTGAGAAAGAGATACGATGAGTATGTAACAGAGTTCCTCAAGTCCTCTCCAGACGGGGTCGTGGTCAACATCGGGTGCGGGCTGGATTCGCGTTTTTTGCGTATTGACAACGGGCGAGTGCGTTTCTATGACCTTGATCTGCCGGATGTGATCGGGATCAAGAGGAGGTTCTTTGAGGAGACTGACCGGTATCATCTCATCCCGTCGTCTGTGCTGGACTATGACTGGATGGCACCGCTCTTGCAGACCTGTGATGGTCCGTTCCTATTCGTTGCCGAGGGTGTTTTCATGTATCTCCACAGGGAGGACGTGAAATCACTGGTGCTCGAGCTTCAATCGAGATTTCCTGGTTCCGAACTTGTATGCGAGGTTTTTAATGATCTATGGCTAAAGGGGGTATTGAAGGGGATTGTCAATTTCAAGATGCGAAAAGAGTTGCATCTTGGGAAGGATGCGACTTTTCATTTCGGGATCAGGGGGAGCAGGGAGATGGAGGAATGGAATCCGGGAATCACGTTTCTTGATGACTGGTCTTACTTTGATTCGAAGGAGGAGAAGCTTGGGTGGCTCAGGCTTATGGGGCGTGTTGGATTGTTCAGGAAGATGCAATGGACGGTTCATTACAGGTTAAATCAGCCATGGGCGCAACCGAGCCGCCCCGCCCCGATGTGATGAAGCGTCTCTTCGAGGAATCGCTTCGTCCGGGCGTCTGCTGTCACACAACCTGCGGATAACTGCCCTGGCTTTTCGCGTCTGCCCCGGGTCCCATGCGGCGCAGTTCTCGCTATCGCGGAAACGACAGTCTTCTGGGGACCCCACGGGAATCTCTATTCCCCTGACTCATCCCCGCGTTTAGCCAGTTCTTCCTGATACGCCTTCCAGCCGGGGCACCACTTTGTATGCCATCGCCAGTGCTTGCCGATCAGTGAGCCCGGCTTTCTTTCTGCGTAACTGTGCCATTTGCAAGATTCGAGAACCTGATTCCATCGATGAAACCTCCGTGTTCCGTGTTTCTTTTCAGACCGGCGGATATCACCCCTGGCACGCCCGCCATGTTTGCTGAGTGCCAGAGATGTCATAGTGTCATGCAAATTTAATTTTTAGACGTAATATAGAATCGTGCGAGTATTAAGCATCTAAATTGTATATTTGCATTTCTTGTTGAACAAACCATAAGATACAAAA
>JAUVWP010000109.1 GCA_030604085.1 Methanosarcinales archaeon
ATGAGAACTTATGATCTGGAGCAGTACAATTCGATCACCCGATATCTCGAAGAGATTGCAGATTACGTACTAACATCCCAGTTAGTGCCTCGAAGCGAGCAGGGAGATCTTTCTATCGAGTACGGTTTTAATTAAAGACGGTTTCGGAGGCAATCCCCGGAGAGATTCGGGGATGTTGTTTTTATTTTTTTTACTTACGAAAAAGTATATCGCCAGCCCCCACCCGAAGGGCAGTTTTTACTCGATTTTTTGTGAAAAAATCGTTTTTTAGAATTGTGTGATATGGTGAAACCGGAACTACAGAACATAAGTATGCAGAGATGCAAACCTGTGAACGTCCCCCCGGGAGCTGCCAGCGCACACAAACGATTTGTATGTATTAGCATAATAACCGTCCATATCTTGATATATCATGCAAGCCCAGAATCTTTCGATGGCAGTACGCGATACAAATCTCACCGAAAGGCAGATGCTGGTGCTGCGACTGCGGAATGACGGTTGTTCGCAGGAGGCGATTGCATCCAGGTTGGGCACGACGAAGCAGAACATCTCTGCCATCGAAAAGATGGCACGGAAGAACATAGAGCGGGCTGAAAATACCATAAAATTTTTAAAAACGCTCGATGCGCCTGTATGGTTCGAGGTAACAGTGGGGACGCGCCTTGGCGATCTGGTCGGGACGATCTACAAAAGAGCCGATTCCGAGAACATGGGCGTGCATGTGCGGTACGACGGGGTTGCGCTTGCATCAAGAATTCGGGATCTTGCGGAGAAGCAGATACGGCACAGGGTGGTGGTGATCGGTTTCGATATCGGCATAACCGGAAACGGGGATGTGCTGGTGCGATAGTGGTAGTGATTTTCGAGAACCAAAACCAATAAATGGCACGGCTGGCATACCTATGTAAGTAACAGTGGGTGAACAAAATGCAAGGATTCATAGAAAAACCAGCAACGATTGTACCGACTCCGAACCTGCAGGACTACGACGAGACGCATAAAACCTTCCGGTGGCAGGATGCGTACGAGAAGGTTGAATGGTTCGAAGACGGCAGGTTAAATGCTGCATGTAGCGCAGTGGACCGGCATGCCAGATCATGGCGGAAGGATAAGATTGCATTGTACTGGCAGGGGGATGATAAAGCTTCTAAATACACGTTTCACGAACTCTCCAATCTTTCCAACAAATTTGCCAATCTTTTAACATCATCCGGCATCGAGAAGGGGGACCGTGCATTCATCTTCCTGCCGAGAATTCCAGAACTCTACGTGAGTTTTCTCGGCATCTTAAAGACCGGCGCGATCGCTGGCACCATGTTCTCAGCATTTGGAACCGAAGGACTATACGACCGTCTGCATGACAGCGGTGCACGATACCTGATCACCAATTCGGAACTGAAAAGCCGGGTGTATGAGATAAAGGACGATCTCCCTGACCTCGAACAGATAATCATAGTGGACGAGACCGATGTTCGGGGTGGCGAGATCAGTTATCCCGTGGAGATGGAAAAAGCATCCGGTACGTTCGATGTTGCGAAGATGTTACCGGACGATCCTGCATTTATGCTGTACACGTCCGGAACCACTGGAAAGCCGAAAGGCGTGGTGCACAGGCATCTTGCGATCGTCGGGCAACATGCGACCACCGAATGGGTGCTCGATCTCCATGAGGACGACATCTACTGGTGCACGGCAGACCCTGGCTGGGTCACAGGGATATCGTACGGGCTGCTCGGACCGTGGTCGTGCGGCGCATCGGTCGTGGTTCACGGCGGGAGGTTTGGTCCGGAGGCATGGTACTCGATGATCGATCAGTACAAGGTGATGGTCTGGTACAGCGCGCCCACCGCTTTTCGGATGCTGATGCGAGCTAGCGATGCGCACAAAAAATACGATCTTGGCAGTCTCAGGCATATCTGCAGCGTCGGCGAGCCGCTGAATGCCGAGATCGTGCACTGGGGCATCCGGACATTCGGGCTGCCGATCCATGACAACTTCTGGCAGACCGAGACCGGCGGCATCCTGATCGCCAATTATCTGTCGATGCCGATAAAACCCGGATGGATGGGAAAGCCGATACCAGGGATCACCGCCGCAATCATCGACGAGGATGGGGATACTGTACCACACGGCACTGAAGGCGATCTCGCGATCACGCCTGCGTTTCCGTCGATGATGCTTGAGATCTGGAAGAATCCTGTAAAGTATGCCGAGTACTTCAGGGCGGGCTGGTATCTCACTGGAGATAAGGCAGTGCAGCACGAAGACGGCTATTTCCTCTTCATCGGCAGGGCTGATGATGTGATCAATACGTCAGGCGAGCGGGTCGGTCCGTTCGAGGTGGAATCTGCCTTGATCGAACATCCTGCAATCGTTGAAGCTGGCGTCATCGGAAAGCCAGATCAGTTGCGCGGCGAGATCATCAAGGCGTTTGTCGTGCTTGCTCCGGGCTATGCTCCGACAGACGATCTGAAAGACGATATCAGGAAGTTTGTGAAAACCAGATTGGCAGGACATGCGTATCCCCGGGAGTTTGAGGTTGTGGAGACGCTTCCAAAGACGAGGAGCGGCAAGATTGTGCGAAGGATGCTAAGGGCAAAGGAACTCGGGCTTCCGATCGGGGATGTCTCGACGCTGATGGGGGATGAGTGAGTTGATGAGTTGTGAACAGGTGACAATCCCATGATCGAACTTAGAAGCGAACCATATACCCTTCTCTCGCGTCCTGACATCCCTGAGACCGAGAAGCGATTTCGAACGCACATCAACACAGGTTGGTGCAGCGGCGTCATGTTCGGTGTGCTGGTGCACCACAAGTTCGCGCAGCCGATCGAGTACGACGCCATGCTCTGGAATCATGAATCGATGCTCTTTGTCGAGTACAAAGACTCGGTCGGTGCTTACAGGAGGATGAGCGCAAAACGCGCACAGCAGGTATCCGCATCCTCTAGGAACATCGCAAGGAGATTCGGATTCGATAGATGCGCATATATCGTGGTGGTGAACGGAATCCCTGAAGAGACGAAGAAAGGTGAAGTCGTTGCAATCCCGCTTGCGGATCTGCCGGATTACGAGCCTCTGTTCCAATCAACGATACCTGAACTCGATTATGTTAAGAAACTGATATCAAAGTATGAGCGGGAGGAGAATCCTGCCGAGGTGACACGGGAGCGGACGGTTCGCGAGCTGCGTGTGCTTGAAGGCATGATTGTGCAACTGAAATAATCATAATCCATTGACCGAGTATTTCGTATACATCATCGCCTCGATCTGATTCGTGCGCATCGTCCGCATCAGCAGGCGGTAATCCGCTCCGTTCAGCGAAACTTTCCTCACAGGCGGTATCACAGCGCCGCCGCCCTTTATGAATACCGCACCCCCGTGCATCTTACCGCCAACGAACCCTTTCGACTCCCCTTTTATGATCAAAACGCCAGCACGCATGTCGGCAGCTGCAAACTCTCCTGCATTTCCCTCGATTACCACTGTACCGCCAGAAAGTAGCGTGCCTGCATTCATCCCGGCATCTCCGCATACACGGAGTTCCCCGGCACTCATCAACATGCCCACGCTGAGATCCGCGTCACCGTTCACGATAACCGTGCAATCGACACCGCATCGTGCCGCGATGGTGTCCCTCCGGATTCCGTCGGCAAGTGTCAGTCTTGTTCCGTCAAACGTATTCGGTGGAAGCAATCCATCCGCCGAGCCATTGTGCAGAAGATCGGTTATCGACCGGTACTTCCTAAAACCCGCAAGATCGGACTGTACCTCGATTATGTTGCCGAGCGGTTCTGCCACCTTCCCGCTCACATAGATGCTCCCTGATGCCATGCCCATGCCCATCCTGGTGCCGACGTCCCCGTCCACGATAACAATCCCTGAGTCGATGATCCCGCCAGTGCCTCCGAAGTAGCGCATGTCAGCACCGGCATTCGAGCATAGCCGTTTACCGACATCGCCTTTGATCGTGACGGTCTCCTTCTTCCGAAGCGCCGTTACAAGATCCCGGTACGTGTAATCGGTATCCTTCTGATCCGGGATGACCCCGTCCGGATCCAGTTCCTTCCCCTGATGCTGCCAGTAGAAATTGTATGTGAAATCACAGACGCATTTTTGTGGCGATGTGAACTCGATCTCGATGCTCAATTCAGATCAGACTCCTTGTAGACTCCTTGAGTACATATTGGAAGAAACTCCGCCGATCAGCCCCGCGATTGCATCATCCAGAAACGGTCCAAGTTTCCCAAGGATTCCGGGTTTATTCTGATCGAATCTGGTGAACTCGAACATGCCTTTGTATCCACCGATGTATTTTGCAATCGCAATACCAAGCACCTCGTCTGCGATCAGATAGACCGGATCGCTCTCGAATGCTTGCGCAGTTATTCCGGGCAGTCCCCCATTTTCGCCCTCTTCTTCCAGAAGGGTTGCCGCGTACACGAGTATGCATAGATTCGGATCGGATAATGCAAAATCCAGTTCACGCTTGAATGCATCTCTTGCGAGTTTCTCTGTTTCTATCCCCGGATGCGGGACATACAGTTCCATCGCCGCATCTGTGACCGCATCTTCGGTGATGCCGTATTTATTGAGCGTCTCGAAGATGTCCCGTTTACCTGGCATATAAATAGCAGGGTTGGAGTCCGGTCAATAATAAATGATTGGTTGATGACTTTGAAAGCGTACAAAATTATTTGTACGATGGGTTTGGTATAACTTTTATCGGTTTGGATGTTATCCCTCATGGACAGACAGGATGATTAAATTCATACGATTAAATTGGAGCGAACAACTGAAAATTTGATGGAGACACTCATGTGCACCCTAAAAAGAGCAATTGGATTGATTATGCTGATACTGATCATCGGAATGGTCTGCATTACGTCTCATACAGAAGATGCGTGCGCCGCCCGGATAATCAACGTAAGCGGGGACGTCCCGCGTGATAATTGGGCAGATGCCGTCTATAGTGAGATTCATGACAGCCAGATCGAGAATTTGACATGGGGTGATATCTTTAGCCATAGCCAGGAACATGACATCCGTAAGTACGTTGAAAAGAGCATCGATTCAACGAATGGCGTCTGTAAAAATATCTATGGCAACCGAACAAACGATAGTGTAGATGAGGTCAACCTGAAGCATTCGTTTGAAGGTAACATCCGGATGTCGGTAACGGATGCGAATAACAACCGGATTGAGGATTGCCTGGAAGGGTCAACGATGCGTGCTAGCATCGATGATGACGCTGAGGTCGATGTCATCGTTATGTATCGTAAAAAATCGTCCGAACCATCTTATTCTGTTTCATACAGCACATTGAACACATTGAACACATTGGGAGCAAGAGTAAAATATAATTATAAAACCATAGATTCCACTGCACTAAAGATGCCTGCAGGAAATCTGAACGATCTTGCAGAGGTTCCCGGAGTCGAAATGATATATCTCGACCACGAGGTTCATGCTCTGCTGGATACGAGCGTTCCGGTGATCAGAGGGGATCAGGCACGCTCTACATTCGGGGTTTCCGGAGCGGATGTGACCATTGCAGTCATCGACACCGGCATCGATGCATCGCATGAATCGCTCGATGATCTGGACGACGATCCTGCAACAGATGATGATAAGGTGATCGCCTTTGAGGACTTTGTGAACAGCCGGACAGATCCTTATGACGACAGCGGGCATGGGACCCACTGCGCAGGCATTGCCGCAGGAACCGGTAGAGATTCGGATTATGTCGGAGTTGCGCCCATGTCAAGACTGGTTGGTGTGAAGGTACTGGATCAATATGGATCCGGTTCCGAATCCGATTGTATAGCCGGAATTGAATGGTGCGTCCTGAACAAAGATGTTTATGGTATCGATGTCATCTCTATCAGTTGGAATGCTGACATGAATGGTAATGGCACGTCTCCGATGGAACTTGCGTGCGATTCTGCTGTGGATGCCGGGATAGTCGTCTGCGTGGCTGCTGGCAATTCAAGACCAGGTAGCAGTAC
>JAUVWP010000097.1 GCA_030604085.1 Methanosarcinales archaeon
CCCGCCGCCAGAAACCCGATCGCTGCCCCATACAGGAACATCGCGCTCGGCGCGTATCCTCCGAGTATTCCTGCGATGATGCTTGCAGGAAGTGCCGCAATCCCGGTCATAGTGTGGAAGACTCCAAGCGCTGTCCCGCGCAGTTCCGGATCCACAAAATCGGATGCATAAGCGCGCTGCGTGCCATCAACAAGCGCCTTGAACCCTCCGTAGAGCGCGAATAGGATGACGAATGCTGCCATCGATTGTAGCAGCGCAAAACCGATGCATGTAACTCCAAATAGCGAATATCCGATGATCAGGACGTTTCTTCTTCCGATCCTATCCGACAGTTTCCCGCTCGGGATTGAGAACACCGTGTATGTGATATTAAACAGCATATAGAGTGCGCTGATCACGATTAACACCATCATCACAAACTTCGGATCGATCTCGGCGATTCTACCGATATCCTGGACCGACATCCCGTTTTCGGCAAGCAGAAACTCGCCCGCACGCAGGATAAAGAACATGTATGTGAAGTTTCCAAGCGCAAAGATCGTTGCGATGGCGACATATATGCGAAACGATTTCGGGAGTGCGCTGAAACTTGCGCGTATGGACTGCCTGTTATGCGTTACATCATCCTCCCGCACTCCATGAAGCGGCACCAGCGCAAAGAACGCGATGATTCCTGCAATGACGAAGACATACTGGTACATGATCCCGAATTCCAGTTCGAAGAACCAGAAGTAGGAGAGTACGACAATGGCGAGCATCGAGCCTAAGATTGCACCTCCTGAGTCCATGGCACGGTGAACCCCGAATGCCAAACCCCTCTTATCGTGATGTGTTGAATTTGCGATGATTGCGTCCCTTGGCGCGGCGCGAATTCCCTTTCCTGTGCGCTCTCCAGTCCTTAGCAGAAGGATGTGCTGCCACGTTGCTGCAAAAGCATACAGCGTCTTCGCAATCGATGATGTCAGATACCCTGCAAAGACGAAGATCTTCCTCTTCCCGGTTTTGTCAGAGAGATAGCCGGAGATCACCTTGAGGATGCTTGCAGCGCTGTCGCCTATGCCGCCGATGAGCCCGATCGCTTGATATGTGCCGCCGAGATGCACGATGAAGAGCGGCAGCAGCGGGCGGATCATCTCGCTACTGGTGTCGGTTAAGAAACTGACGATTCCGAGCAGGATGATGTTGGCGCTGATCCCGTATCTCCGGGTGATCTTCTTAAACATGGTTATGTTGGCTACGCTGCTGCTTGGCTATAATACTTCATTTCCTTAAATTGACCTCCTGAATCAAGCGGGGACTGCCGCGCCTTCTGTTAGTAACAGTCCTGCTACTATTAGGATGTTTTATGTAGGACGAGTTCTGATTTATTATGCATGGGGCGAGAAGAACTCTGCCGCGATCGATACATGGGCTTGCTGCTGACTGGTCACATGTCAAGCACTGGCGTATGCGAACCGAATGCGAAAGCGCGGTGTATAGGCTACGAACTTAAGTGCTGGGTTTGGTGACTTATCCAATGACATTACAAAAAGAAATTGATGAAAAAGTAAGAGAAATCCATACAGATGCCTATCCAATGTCTATAGGTGAATTAATCAGTTTATATCGAGATAATGAATTGGATATTCATCCAGAGTTTCAGCGCTTTTTCAGATGGACTTTACTTCAAAAAACAAAGCTAATAGAATCTGTCCTTTTAGGAATACCTTTACCACCAATTTTTGTATCTCAAAGAGATGATGGGGTTTGGGATGTTGTTGATGGTTTGCAAAGGTTATCAACAATTTTTGAATTTGTTGGTATTTTGAAACACGAAAACGGGGATTTACAGCCACCAAGTAAGTTAATGGAAACTAAATATCTTCCTTCACTTGAAGGAAAAATGTGGGATTCTGATGATCCAAATGGTTCATTAACTTCTGCACAAAGATTGGACTTTAAAAGAAGAAAAATTGGTGTTCAAATTATAAAGAAAGACAGCGATCCGAATATAAAATATGAACTTTTTCAAAGAATAAACACATTAGGAACTAGATTGTCTGATCAAGAGTTAAGAAATTGCCTACTCATTATGATAAATAGGGATTTTTATGACTGGTTAAATAACTTGGCAAAGTATGAACCATTCATTGATTGCCTTGTTTTAAGTGATAAATCTATAAACGAGCAATATAATTTGGAATTGGCTTTGAGATTCATAATCTTTAAAAATGTGGATATCGAAGATATGCAAGGGGTCGCTTCTTTGGCAGAATTTTTAACTGAAAAGATGACCGAGTTTGCAGAGTCGCCCAGTTTTGATAAAGAAAGAGAAGAACAGATTTTTAAAGACACTTTTGATTTTATAGATAAAACACTATCGGAATATGTGTTCAAGAGATATAATTTTGATAAAGAGCGTTTTGAAGGAAAATTTCTTTTATCAGCATATGAAGCAATAGGTATTGGTGTTGGTTCAAACATAGATGAATGGAAGACAAAAACAATTGATGATGCTTTGATTAAGGATGTTAAAGATCGGGCAATATCTCTCTGGGCTAATGAAACATACACGAATAATATTGGAAGTGGAAGTAATTTTAATACGCGAATTCCCGTAATTGTTCCACTTGGGAAAAAGATATTCAAACCATGAATGAAATTCGAACTGTTGAAGAATTAGCCAATTATCTTGATTCGGATTTAGGGTGGAGAAAAAAAGAACTGACGTATATTGTAAATTTGATAAAATCAGAATCAGAAAGAAATGTCGACACCCAATTGAGAATTGGTATTGCAATTCTTTACGCACATTGGGAAGGATATATTAAAAATGCAGGTACATTTTATGTTCGATATATAAAACAACTTGAATTGAAATATGAAGACCTCGGTGAAAATTTTATTGCTCTTGCCTTAAAGGGTACATTTTCTGAATGCTTAAAAACAAATAAAACCAGTATTCACACTACATTAGTAAATATTTTAGTTAATGATTTATCCACTATAGCAGATCTTCCTCATCACGACGTAATTAATACACAATCAAATCTAAAGTGGGGCGTATTCAAAGAAATATTAGACACGTTAGGATTAGAAGATTCATTCTATTCAACTAAAGGCAAACAAATCAATACATTAGTGGACCATAGAAATGATGTCGCGCATGGGAAACGTTTTTATTCTGATGAAATAGTGTTTTTTAATTTATATAAAGAAGTGATGAAAATGTTAGATTGTTTCAAAGATCAAATTATTCAATCTGCGTCCACAGAGACATTTAAACGAAATTTATAATAAATTCTTGATTTCAAAAAATTTCCGCATTTTAGAATATTTCTGTAATGAGATCTACTTATATTTTTGCGCATGGTTTAAAACAATGGCAAAGCAAACCGCCAAAAACAAAATATTGAACCCACGAGCATCGAACCCAATTCCTCCATTTTTCCAAAACGGGGCGGGAATCGACTCGCCGCCGCTGAATATCATGCCAGAGGATCCGAAGATCGGGGTTAAGTACGCTGCTGTTGAGGTGCCTGTTGGTGTGCGCGGGCGCATATCGCTCCTTGATCCGCTGCTCGAGGATGCGGAGGCAGCGATCCTTGTCGAGGACGCGCCGATCGGATTCGGATGCATGGGCTGCCAGCGTACAAGCGAACTCGTGGGATTCCTGATACGCGCAAAACGGATCCTATATCTCCAGAGGATCTTCTTAAGCATGGTTATGGTGGCTATACTGCTTGGCTATAATACTTCATTTCCTTAAATTAACCTCCTGAATCGATCAACAACTGCCGCGCTAATCCAGTGATAAACGCGTAACCGCGCGTAACCGCGCTTCGATGCGCTCATGATCCTGCAAGCTGCGGTTCGAAACGTTGGTAAACCATAAGTATCATGCACCATCAAGAGACGCATAATGGAGTTTCAGATCCTCGATTCCGATTACATTATCGATAACGGAAAGCCAGTTGTGAGACTCTTCGGACGCGACCGGGATGGGCGAAGCGTCTGCTGTTTCGTACCTGATTTTGAGCCGTATTTCTATGTCCAGCCCGCTTCCATCGAGGACTCGCTTATGGGGATTCCTGAAATCAAGAGACTGGAAACCGTTTCGAGATACGAGCCAGTCGGTTATCAGGAGCATCCGGAAAAGATGCTAAAGGTGATCGTTGGCATGCCAAAGGATGTGCCGACGATCCGGGACGAGGTGCAGGGGTACGCAGACCGGATGTACGAGACCGACATCATGTTTAAAAACCGGTTCATGATCGATACTGGCATCTTCGGCATGGGTTGGGCGCAGACAGTGGACGAAGCCTGCGCATCAGAGCCCGCGTACCTCGGCAAAGTAGATAGCGATGTGACAGTCGTAGCCCAGGTATCGCCTGCTGAGATTGCCCGAAATGCGCCGATGCGGTACCTCGCATTCGATATCGAATGTCTCGTCGATGGGGGCATTCCAACTGCGGACCGCTCGCCGATCATCATGATCTCGATTGCGTTTGAGCCTGCGCATCAGGGGGAACTGGAGACGCTCGTTCTCGTTGGGAAAGAGGCGGGTGGCGATTGCGATGGTACTGAGCATTTTACGAACGAGACCGACCTTCTGAACCGGTTTTTTAAGATTGTGCGAGACTACGATCCTGATGTGATTCTCGGGTACAACTCAAACGAGTTCGACTTTCCATACATCACGAAACGAGTCGAGGTACTTGAGGCAGAGGGGAAGCGGTTGTATGCTAATATCGGCAGGGATAACAGAGCGGTATTCTGCCGGAAGATTGGGATTGTCACGCGCGTATCAGTGACCGGCAGGATCGTTGCCGATGTCCTGCCGCTTGTCCGCAGGGCATACAGCATCAAACAGTACACGCTGAAGAACGTGGCGAGGACGCTGCTTGACATCGAGAAGTTCGATGTTTCGCTCCAGCAGATGGGCGAGTACTGGAATGATGATGGCGAAAAACTTGCCGAGTTCATCGAATACGCACGCCGCGATTCGGTTCTTGCGCTTCGCCTGCTCCTTGATCTGAAACTGCTTGACAAGTACATTGCGCTTTCGCAGGTGAGCGGGGCGCTGCTGCAGGATGTGCTGGACGGTGGGCAGAGTTCGATGGTCGAGAACCTGATGTTTCGGGAATTTAAGAAGAGGGACCGCGTGATCCCGCCGAGACCTGAACAGGATCTCATGGGCAAACGGTATAGCGATTCAGAGGAATTGAAAGGCGGCGCAGTGCTCGAACCGGTGCGCGGGCTTCTGAAGGACGTCGTGGTTCTCGATTACAAATCGCTGTACCCGACGATCATGATGGCGCACAATCTCTGCTACAGTACCGTCGTAACCGGAGAAGGGCGCACCGGATCGCCCGAATCCGAATCGGTTCAGGATTTAGATCTCATCCGGGCGCCAGCCGGGGGCGAATTCGTTCCTGCTAAGGTCTACAAAGGCATCGTGCCGAGCATTCTCGAAAACCTGCTGGACCGGCGGACAGAGACGAAGAAGAAGATGCGATCCGCCGGCGAAGAAGAGCACAGGGTGCTGGATGCGACCCAGAATGCACTCAAAATTCTGTTAAACAGCTTTTATGGATATTCCGGATATGCGAGAGCTCGTTTGTACAGTCTCGTTCTTGCAAACGCGGTGACCAGTTTCGGGCGCAAGAACATCCTCGACACGAAGGAACTGATCGATGAGTCGATCGGAACGATGCGCCTCCCTGATGGGAAAGAGTTTTCGCTATCAGTGGTATACGGGGACACGGACAGCGTCTTTGTCCAGATCAGACCGGAGAATGAGAGAGGGGGTGAGGGCGAGAACGGCGAGGTATCGCTCGATGATGCGGAATCGATCGGAAAAACGGTTGCTGGAATGGTTTCCCGTGAATTGCCAGATCCGATGGAACTTGAATTTGAATCGGTCGTTCACAGGGCGATATTCATAGCAAAGAAGCGGTATGCGCTATGGGCTTTCGAAAAAACGATGACGGATAAAAGGATTCGATCAAGGTCAAAGGGATGGAGACCGTCAGGCGTGACTGGTGCGGTCTGACATCAAAGACCCTCAACAAAGTCCTTGAACTTGTCTTGAAGGAAGGAAGAGTCGATGATGCGATATATTACGTTCGTGGTGTAGTGGATAGAATCAGGAATCTCGATGTGAGCAGGGATTGGGATCTTGTGGAAGATCTGATCCTTACCAGAAGATACACCAAGAAAAAAGAGAGTTACAAGAGTAAGCAGCCGCATATCACGGTGGTAGAGAAGATACGCGAGCGAGGCGGAATTGTTCCGGCGATCGGCGACCGTGTGCCATTCGTGATCATCGCTGGAAAAGGGCTTTTTGTGGATAGTGCGGAGGATCCGGAGTATGTGAAAGAGCACAACATCGCGCTTGATGTTAATTACTATATAAAAAAGCAGATATTGCCTCCGGTCGAGCGGATACTCCGCGAGTTCGGTGTGGGGCACGAGACACTGAACTACGACTCGCGGCAGAAAGGGCTGCACGACTTCGGGATCGGCGTTGCAAGCAATGTCGAGGTGCGCAAGAAGAAACAGGTCAAGAAAAACACTGTGCAGCAGGCTCTCTTCGATTTTTGAAAAGCCGCGAAAAACGGTACTGCCCTAACCTTTAAACTGGCATCTGTGCCCGGCTTTGACATAATGCAAAGATCAGACGTTGAAAACGCCATCCTCGATTTTCATTTACCCGACCACCACCCCAACTCGACTCTAACTTTAATAGCTTGTCGCAGAAAATAGCGTTTATGAGTTTTATCAAGAAGATATTCGGGCCAAAACCAAGGATTGCGAAGAGCAATCCGATAGATGTGGTACGCATCAAACCGGAACCGATGTCGATTTACAAAAAAGAGATTGAGGATTATTACATCGCAGCTTCAGTTGAGGTCGGGAATACCACGACCAAGTGCATACTTACAGCAACCAACATGAGCACAGACATGGCGCAGCATGTAAACAAGACCGTGCGGATGACGCGGGACGTGCGCCCGCCAAAGGCAGGGGAGGAGGTCTTCGGAAAGACACTTACCGGAGTCCCGTTTACCC
>JAUVWP010000158.1 GCA_030604085.1 Methanosarcinales archaeon
AAAGCGGATTGCATCAAAGCATCCGGATTCAGGTCTGATCTCCCCGCAAGTTCCGCTGGCGCCGATCTCTTCAGGTCGTGCAGTGCCGAAAGCACGCGTCTTTCATTTGGTGTGAGTTGCATGGCGTGATCTTCGTTACTGTTTGCAATATGTATTTCGGACGCTGCGTCAGCCGCCATGCTGTTTCCCAAACCGCTTTGTAACCCACTTCTCAATCTCGATTACGAAGAATCCTGGGAGTGCAAGGAGGATCATGAGCCCCCACCAGTCAAGCGGCAGCGGCTTCGTTCCAAGAATGGCGTTTCCGATCGGATGGTAGACGATTGCAAGTTGCACCACAATAGTGATCACGATACCCGCAAGTAGCCATCTATTCGAGAACGGGCTAAACGTGAATGCCGAGTCTGTGACCGACCATGCAGTCATTAGGTAGCAGAGATGCACCAGAATAACGGTTGTGAATGCAGCGGTCTGCGCTTGAGTGAGAAGATCCGGATACACCACCAGTTCTCCGTCGATCGCAGGCATCCCGTAGTAGTAGTATACCGCAAACCCGGCTATCGCCATCACAATAGAGATGAGCCCGACCTTCCGGAAGAATGGCGGATCGGTGATCCGTTCGTCCGGATTTCTCGGTGGTTTTTTGAGCAGATCCTTCTCCATCGGTTCCATGATGAGCGGCAGTGCCAGCGCTACCGCATCGAAGAGGTTGATCCAGAGTATCTGCACGGGTTCGAGCGGAAGCTTGTCATGGAAGAGTACAAGGAACGGCGCAAGGAGTATAGCCCCTATGATAAGTATCGCCTGTCCACCATTTGTCGGAAGCGTGTACAGAATTACCTTTTTGATGTTATTGTAGACATGTCTCCCCTCTTCTACAGCAGCAACGATCGTTGCGAAGTTATCGTCAGCAAGGATCATGTCTGATGCTTCCTTGCTCACCTCGGTTCCTGTGATCCCCATCGCAATCCCGATGTCAGCGGCTTTGAGCGCAGGCGCATCATTGACGCCATCACCAGTGACCGCAACAACCTCTTCGTGCTTCTGCAGCGCCTTTACGATCCTGAACTTGTGTTCGGGCAGTGCCCGCGCATACACGGACACATCCTCAACCACATCATAGAGTTCATCATCACTCATCCGCGACAGGTCATCTCCGGTGAGTGCGCGCTCTGCATCGGTTCCGATTCCGAGTTTGCCCGCGATCGCTTTTGCAGTCGTTGCATGATCTCCGGTCACCATCACAACCCGTATCCCGGCACTCTTGCACATCCGCACCCCGTCTAACGCCTCATCCCTTGGCGGATCGATCATACCCTCGATCCCGAGAAATGTCATATCTGAAAGATCGTTCCGATCGATCGACGTCCTGTCCGGAGATACCACCTTATACGCCATGGCAAGCAGTCTGAGCGCTTCTTCTGCCATCTCATCCGCCTTTTCAAGTATAGCCTCCCTATCTATCGGTTCGATGCTGCCGTCCACCATCAGGGTCCGGCACATCCCGATAACCCGCTCAGGCGATCCCTTCACATAGATTATGCGCTCTCCGTCCATCTCGTGGAGCGTAGCCATGTACTGCTGCTCCGAATCAAACGGCATCTCATCCAGCCGCTGCATTGATTCACTCTGCATCGATCCGGCATCCTCTTCGATCTCTTCGATCTCTCCGATTCCTGCTTTCATCGCGGATACGAGAAGTGCGCCTTCGGTCGGATCCCCGATGACGGCATGTCCATCCTCTCCGACTACCTTGGCGTTGTTGCAGAAATAACCCACCTTCAGCGTCCCGATCATCTCTTCACTCATCTGAGATGGTGTAAACTCGCCTTCCGGCTTGTATCCGACCCCGCTCACCCGGTAATCTGTTCCCCCGCTGTATATCCGCGATACCGTCATCTGGTTCTTTGTGAGCGTGCCAGTCTTATCAGAGCAGATCACGGTGGTGCACCCGAGCGTCTCTGCGGCAGGCAGCCGCTTCACGATCGAATCTTTGCGTGCCATCGCGGTCACACCGATCGCCAGAGCCATCGTCATCACCGCAGGCAGCCCCTCTGGTATCGCAGCGACCGCGAGCGACATGGACGCAAGAAACGCATAGACCATGCCATACTCGAACCATATCGCCAGCGCAAAGTTGATAACGGTGATCGAGAGGATCGCAATGATCAAGAATCTGGTAAACTCCTCCATCTTCCTCGTAAGTGGAGTTGTGATCTTTTCGGTCTCTTTTATCAGTTTTGCGATCCTTCCGATCTCTGCCTGCTCACCTGTTCCAACAACAATCCCAACGCCTACCCCTTTCGTCACAAACGTGCCGCTGAATACCATGCATCTCTGATCAGCAATCGTCGCTTTTCCCGCGACCGGGTCGGTATGCTTGGTCACAGGCACGGATTCGCCTATGATCGCTGCTTCATCAGCGCTCATGTTCTTTGTGTGGAAGAGACGCAGATCCGCGGGAATCTTGTCGCCGCCTTCAAGGATCACCACATCTCCGGGAACCAGTTCCAATGCCTGTATGACTGCCTCTCCGCCATTCCGTACCACGGTGCATTCGGGCGTCATCATCTTCTCAAGCGCCTCGAC
>JAUVWP010000136.1 GCA_030604085.1 Methanosarcinales archaeon
CGGCACCATTGAGGACCTGATCGCTTACGAGAACAGCGTTGACGATGGCATCATCGATGATGGCGGCAGTACAGCCACACCCATCTATGAACACCTCACCGGACCGTTATTCACGTCAAAATCTGAGTTGCACGGTACTGTAAAGCTTGACGATCTGGAACGAGACGAGACGGTAGTGGTACGCATTGATGTGAAGCTGTTCTGCGATCCGGGCAGCGACCCCACTGGCAATCTGCAAGGGGCACTATCTAGCGCACGGCTGACCTATAGTAATGGTAACGAGGTGGATGAAGCCATTTCAGGCGGCGAACAGACCATCCCCTTCAAGAAGATAGGTGACATCTGCTTCCCTGAACTGGTCATCGAGAAGACCGTGACTACCGCGGGCGGTTCATGTCCCGGTTTAGAGACCCTCACCGTTACTGCTGGTGATACAGTCAAGTACTGCTATATGATTACCAATCCCAGTAGCTGTGCCCCCCTATATAACGTGGAGGTTGTCGATGACAGCGGCACGACCAGTACTGGCGACGATTTCATAGTCACAATAAATACGGGACTATCGGATGAAGATGGTGACGGATCCGATGATGACCTGGCGGCAGGTGGCACTGCCACTGGCGAGGCGACAGTCACTCTAAACGAAACGGATACGGTCATCAACATCGCTACAGCGACAGGTGACGACTCTATTATCGAACCGACTACGCTGGAGGATTCTGATTCGGCAACGGTGATTGTAGAGTCGCCCCCCACCATTAAAGTGACTAAAACTGCAGATCCCACCTCCGTGCCAGAAACTGGTGGTAATGTTGAATTCAGTATCAGAGTGACCAACGACGGTAGTGAAAGCGTAACCATCAACTCGCTGACTGATACCGACTTTAATCTGGGTGCGGCATGCCCGGATGCAAAAGACACACTACTTCAACCAGGCGAGACCTACACCTGTGGATTCACCAAGTTTATCTCGGGCAATGTGGGCGAGAATCATGTGAATACGGTGACCGTGGTTGCATCGGATAATGACGGTAACCGCGCTACTGATTCGGACGATGCGACCGTTGTGTTCACAGCCACTCCACCAGCTACGCCCACACCAGTTCCAACTATGACTTCGATCGGAACTGTGTTGCTCACCGGGTTGCTCGGTTTAATTGGTGCCGGTTTGATCATGAGGAGAAGGTAACTCCTCTCTCTTTTTTTATTACGTGGTTCGGTTTGGATGTGCTGTTGCAATCGGCTTTGGACGAAATTCACGTAATACCGCCGCCAGCATGGCAGGGCAATGCATTAATAGAACCCCCGTTTCGCAAGTGAGTTTGATTCGCTAAACCAGAGCCCCGAACACCAAAAGGCGTGACCACCCCGCCAAAACGATGTTTTTATTACATTCGGCACGTAAACAAATCCACATGATTGAGGCGGTGTAACCAAATGCTCTTTGCAAATCTCCAACTGGCAATATGGGCGTTTTTCTTAAGTGTTATTCCGCTGATCATCGTGTATCTGCTGAAACCGAAGGCGAAGGATGTCTTGATTCCGTCGGTCATGTTCATCACGCAGATAACAGAGAAACAGAAGAAAATTGCACGGACAATCCGGAAGATCATCAAGGATCCGTTATTTCTGATCCAGTTACTCATCTTGATACTCCTTATTCTTGCGATAGCGTCGCCTTATAACGAAGAACGCACCGAGATCAGGGGCGGGCACACCATAATCGTTCTGGACGGCTCTGCGAGCATGCAGGCAGGCGACCGGAACGATGATGCCATCAAACTTGCAGGTGAGCATCTCACCGCGCGAAACAGCATCATCCTCGCAAAAAACATCCCTGTGCTTGCCCTGCATAGCGGCGATCTCGATGCCGCAAGGGATGTGCTGAAGGACCTCCCGAGGACTGCGACGATTGCGGACCTGTATCAGGCAATCCTGCTCGGCAGCGCGATGCTGACCGACGGCAAGGGCGGGATCGTTGTCATCTCTGATTTCGCAAACTGGGAGGGCGAGGATCCGAATGTCGCAAAGAAACTTGCAGAAGCGGACGGGATCGATGTCTCGTTCGTGAGCGTCTCTGGCGGGAGAAACGATATCGCGATAACCGGTGGATGGCTGTCGGATGGCATGACCCTGGCTGGTCAGGGCAAATACACCTGCATCATCAAGAATTACATGGATTCTCCTGTGAATGTTAAGATCGATGTCCTGTACGGCGGCGACCGGTCCACACACAATCTTGCATTGGGCGCACGTGACAGCGAGTACTTCGCACTAAACGACATCGGCGTCGGAGTAACCGAGATTATAGTGCATCCGGACGATGACATGATGGTTGATAACCATGCCTACATCGTGATCCCGGCTTCGGAGACCCATACCGTGCTCTACATCTCCGACTACGAAGATGCGCCGTCAGCGACCGTGATGAGACTGTTGCCGTCTGTCGATGCCACCTTCCTGACACAGGAAGAGGCGCGCAGCATCAATGTGCACGCCTACGATGCTGTGGTGGTCGGGCTCTGCAACGGGAGTTTACACTCTTCGCTCTGCGACCGTCTTGCCGATTACGCAAGCTCCGGCGGAAAGGTCGTCGTGATGGCACAGGAGGGCTTGCCGCTCTCAGATACCGGACGTCTGCTGCCGATATCACTCTTCGAAAAGGCAAACGAGACTGCGATTAAGGAAGTGCGGGAGAGCGTGATGCTGCGCGATATCGATGTCAAGAATATCGCTATCGGGCACTATCTCAAGGGGGAAGAGAAGAGCGGCTCTGTTGCATGGATTCTGGCAGAGGACGGCACGCCGATCATCTCCTTCTGGAGAGTTGATCTTGGGAAAGTCGTTTATCTGGGAATTCCGGACATGACAGGCGACTATGCATGGAGCGATTTCCACACGATGCCTGAATATCCGATATTCTGGCTGAATCTGATCGATTACCTCTGCGGAACCGGCGGAGTCGAGAACTGCAACAAGCAGACCGGATATACCATGCAGTTCGATTCGAAGGTTGGGGTGACGATGCCTGACGGACGGGTGATCAGGATGAACAGCCTTCTGCTCGACCAGACCGGCGTATACGAGCTTCCTGACAAGCTCGTTTCTGTAAACCTGTACGATGCAGCAGAGTCAAACCTCGAGGGTTCCGGCATCACTATTACGGAGACCACGGGAACGAACGCGGGAAAGACGGTCCGGACCACCACAAAGAAGGAGTTTGATTGGATTTTGTTGATACTTGCGCTTGTGTTGATATGTACTGAATTATATTATATTCGAAGCCGGGGTGAGTTGTGATGGTGGTGGATGTCATAGATCTCCTCTTCGGTCTCCTCTTCGTTAACAAGCACAACCTGTATGCGATCATCCCGGTCCTTGTTATCGGAATTTATTATCTCAAGAAGAGCCGAAAGAAGCTGCTTGTCCTGAGCCGGATGGTCGTTGCAGCTCTAATCATAATCGCGCTTGCATCCCCCTACACCATCACCACCCAAACAATATCCGACCCGTATCCTTCGATCACGGTCATCAACGACCAGTCATCGAGCATGGATCTATTCAATAAATCCGTCGCTGACGCGGTTTGCGACTCCATACATGAGCGCAATCCAACTTCGCAGATCCGTTCGTTTTCAGGGGATCAATCGCCGATCGGGGATAAGATCCTGCAGTATGCCAGAGGAAACGACCA
>JAUVWP010000027.1 GCA_030604085.1 Methanosarcinales archaeon
GGGACCCCCTGGGTGGACCCCTGACCTCAGCGCCAGCAGTGGCTTCATGGGGACCGAACAGGCTCGATATTTTCGTCAGGGATACAGGCAACGGTCTTAGCCATAAGAGCTATTCTGAGAGTGGGTGGTCCGGCTGGGACGGTCTGGGTGAAGGACTGACCTCAGCGCCAGCAGTGGCTTCCTGGGGACCGAACAGGCTCGATGTTTTCGTCAGGGATACAGGCAACGGTCTTAGCCATAAGAGCTATTCTGAGAGTGGGTGGTCCGGCTGGGACGGCCTGGGTGGTGTACTGACCTCAGCGCCAGCAGCCGTTTCATGGGGACCGAACAGGATTGATGTCTTCGTCAGGGGCGGCGGCAATGCTCTTTACCATAAGGCGTGGGATGGAAGATGGCACGGCTGGGAGGGCCTGGGTGGTGTACTGACCTCAGCGCCAGCAGTGGCTTCATGGGGAGCGAACAGGCTCGATGTTTTTGTCAGGGGAACCGAAAACACTCTCCACCATAAGAGCTTTTCTGAGAGTGGGTGGTTCGGCTGGGACAGCCTGGGTATGCCTCCAGCAGACCTGGAATCAGAAGTAACTACCATCGCCCGCTACAAAGAAGACTTTATGCTCACCGGTTTCAGCGTAGAGGAGAACTATGGCGCGGATGCCGGTTTGTTCTACAGCGGCGACAGAAACCAGACAATGAATGCGTATATAGTTCTAAAGTATGAATTCTTGAGGAGCCAGAACTCGCTGTTAGAGGCACCGGAAAAGTTAGAGGAACATAACGTTAGCGTCACCTCTAACATCAGCTCATACTCGCATCATGATGCGGCATTGATTGCGGTTCTCAACAAGACAAAAGATGCGCTGGATAGCTTACCAGATGGCAAAATACTACCAATCGTTTTCGCACTATCTGATGTCTCTGCCAATAGCGCAATGGGCACCTCGTATATTCAGGGAAATGAATACAATGTTGATTTAACAAATAAATCTGTGGTAACGACGAAGTCAATCAAGATGAGCTGGTATAATACTACCACAGACGAAAATATTGGGTTTGATGAACTTATAGGAGATGTGAAGACCTGGGAAGGGGATGATATAGATAAAAAGGCAAATATGCTGATGCTCCTTTTGATAGCGAGTTTTGGAGAAACAACACTACCCGGGGTAGACGGCCACGAAATTGAATTCGAAGATCTAGAGGAAAATGAGGTACTTGAGTGGGTGCATAAAGGTTATAGTGGTTTCGAGCACCTGGCAGGTCCACTTATCGAGTCTGTAGCTAAAATTTTAGAGGAGAGAGTATTTCTACGTGCCAAATATGCTATTACGGATCGACTTACTGTCGAAATAGAAGAGGCGGCGAATTATAGTCCCGAGTTGAATGATCTCCTGGGAGAACTCAGGAGTGTAACAGCGACTGAAAATATGGGCGAACTCAAGTTGGTGGTCGAAGGAGAAGTTCTTGAAGAAGCCGGATGGGCATCTAAACTCGCCAAATTTGGCAAAGTGTTAGAGGTCGTGGGAATTATAATAGTAGTTGCTGTCGCAATCTATACCTTCCTCGCGATTGCCAAAGCGGAAGGATGGTCGGCTTTTGGTTTTGCCTTAGGTGCCGCGTATGCCATACTGGGGCTAATATATTTTGGTATTCTCATGGCTATTGGATGTATCCCAGTCGTGGGCTGGGCAATCGTGCTATTGATTGTCATAGCCGATATTATAGCCTCTATTTTTGGCTACGGGTCAGGCTGGCTGATGAAAAAGCTTATAGATTTGTTTTTACAGTTCATAATCCGGGTCAATCTTGACTTTGAACTGGGAGGGACAACGTTGAATATAGAAGATTATGATGATAATGGATTAACAGTAGGCGACAAAATTGAGATAAATAGCTGGTTCTGGGCTAAGGCTTCGGAAACGAGCCGTGGTATAAAGCATGGAGATCATGATGACTATAAAGATAGCTATATTCATCCGATATATATGTACAAAAAGGGTGATTCTCCGTTTGAGGGCGGCGGTTACCATTATTGCGACAGTCACGAAGACCACGATACATGGTACAAAGAAAAGTGCTATGCAGGATTGTGGATAAGGCCAGAGAAAGGCATGATAAACCTACCGCTGACTACCCAGCTTTTTTCTAATTATAAATTCTATTATGACAAATGCTGTTGTTGGATTTGCTCGGGTACATCTAAGACAGGTACGATCGCGACCGACCCCGATACCACCTACTTTGACGTGCTCCCGGGAAATATCAATGATTTCGTGAACTGGTATGCTATTTCTTTGCGGGATATTGATGGTGACGGGCTTCTCGATAGCGTGGAAGGACATCAGGATACATACTACAGGATTTGTGCCGAACACAGCGGCAAGTGCCTGGATGTCAGCGGCGGTAGTACTGCGGAGGGAGCAAACGTCGAGCAGTGGGAGTACGAGGGTAAAGCTAACCAGAAATGGTCGCTGGAAGAAGTAGGTGATGGCTACTACAAGATTTGTGCCAAACACAGCGGCAAGTGCTTGAGTATCGAGGGCGGTGGTACATATAACGGGGCGAGTGTCGTACAAAAAACTTACGGTGGTTGGACTGACCAGGAATGGAGGCTTGACCACGTTGGCGAGGGCAACTACAAAATTATTAACAATAGAAGCAGCAAGTGCTTGAACGTCAGCGACAATAGTACTCTGAATGGTGCCAACGTCTGGCAGTGGACATGGCTAAATAAAGATAACCAAAAATGGATACTTGAACCTGTCGAGTGTGACACAAGTGCATACAGATGGGACACCGATTCTGATGGACTCTCTGATATGTTTGAGGTACATATCTTCGGCTATGACATAAGCCCAACAAAAGCAGATACCGATTCTGATGGGCTGACCGACATGCTTGAGCTTGAACTTGGCACGGACCCAACGGAAAAAGATACCGATTCTGATGGGCTTACGGATTTCGAGGAACACCGCGGCTGGAATATAACTTTCAACTATTTAGCAGATTCGAATAATCAGTTCAGCGAATCCGTGTGGTCTAACCCGCTGGTAAACGACACCGATTTCGATGGGCTTACGGATTATGAAGAATACATCATGTTGTTAAATCCAAGATCAGAAGATACGAATGGCGATGGAATTAGTGATAATGATGCCGGCGGCACACCCACCAGTTGGAGTTCGGTCATAAAATCACCTGATGGGAAGGGCATTGGCTGGGACATTAAAACCGGGGAGAGTGAAACAACATCTTCAGGTGGAACACCGGCTGGAGCAAGCCTGAAAGCGGAATCCGCTACCCAGGATACTGACAACGACGGGCTCACCGACGAAGCCGAGACCACCGGCTGGGACATCACCTTCACCAATTCTACCGGTACCTACACACGCCATGTGACGAGCGAGCCGTTGCTTAAAGACACAGATTTCGATGGACTAAACGATCACGAAGAATTCAATGCGAGTTCGAATCCAAGGAACATGGATACAGATGGTGACGGACTGAGCGATTACGTGGAGAATGAGCTTGGGACGGTTGTAACCAATTATGATATAGATGGTGACGGGTTGGATGACGGTACAGAGATTACTTTTGGCAGCGACCCCAAACAAAGCGATACGGATGGCGATGGACTATCAGATTTCGAGGAGTTCGGGCTCGGCTCGGACCCGAACAATTCCGACACTGATTCAGACGGACTTTCCGACTCTCAGGAAAAGCAATTCAATTCAAGTCTGTGTAACCCTGATTCTGATGAAGACCTGCTCTTCGATGCACAGGAATACAACCTGGGCACCGACCCCTGGAATCCTGATTCTGATAGCGATAATTTAACAGATGGCTACGAGATTGTCTATAACACGAGTGCATCGAACAACGACACAGATTTTGATGGTGTTCCGGATGGTTACGAGATAGAGCTGTGGACCGACCCGCTGTGCAATGATACGGATGGCGATGAAATTTCAGACTTAAGGGAACTGGAATTGGGAACCGATCCTCTGTGGAATGACACCGATGACGATGGAGTAAACGATCTTGAAGATACGGATTCCTATGTACCGCACGTGGCGCGTGTGATACTCGCTTACGACCCGGACGCGGATACTTACGAGTTCGTGGATAAACTCACGCAATATACCAATGTTACCATCGTGTCACCTGATGAACTCAAGTCAAATTATTCAGATGCACCTTATATCGTGCTTGTGGGCAGACCGGATGGGAACGGAACTGTCGGAAACATCACACGCTATATTTTAAGATTATCAGGGGATAATGCCACGCTCACGGCAATGCTCGAATCTGATTATGACCGGTTTGCTGTTGAGTACGGGGTATGGACGCCCACGCAGACGGTAGTGATGCTCACGCAGCCATATCATTCTGACCACTACCGTGTTTTGAACACACTAAAGGGCATGAAGGTGACGCGACTTTCGGATTCGGTTGAGGTGGAATGTCCATCGCCGAGAGAGTTCTTCAGTATAGAGGCGAGAAAAGAGATAGGGTCTTCTGTATGGGTAGAGCTTGAGGAAGCGGTAACACCGACAGTCAAGATGAGCAGACATAACGTTTCGACTACTCCTTTTACACTGAATCATACCGCTGGATTGGCAAGCGAAGAAGAAACAGTGGGAAGATATTTTGAGATAAACGTAAGTGAGAACGTGCAGAACGAGACCAGGGATATAATCAACTGGGCGTGGGTCGGGATGTATTACACGGTGTCAGACCTGGATAGAACGGGCGATGGAGATGCAAATGATCCGGGGGATATAAATGAAAGTACGTTGAGTCTGTACTCGTTCGATAAATCCGGGTGGACGAAACTTTCTGAAGAAACTGGTGTGGATACCACAAATGTTGTGCTTTATGGTAAGGAATATGAGGGTTTTGTATGGGCAAATGTATCGCATTTAGGTTTGTTTGGGCTGGCAGGAGAACTGATTGTACCAACACCAACTCCCGCCGTACGAGGTGGTGGTGGTGGTGGTGGCGTATACCCGCCAGGATGGCTCGGTACACCGACGGCGACGCCGGCAGAGACTCCACCATCAGCACCAACCGAGACTCCGGTGATAACACCGGTGGAAGAGCCCGTGGCAGCTCCTACTCCGACAGCATCACCCACAGAACCCCCCACAACAAAACTACCTACCAAAGGCATACCTGGATTCGAAGTGGGTTTTATCTTCTTCGCACTGCTTGCAGCTGCGTACCTGACGCTGCGGCGCAACCATTGACCCAAGATCATTTTCTGTGTCATCCAGGATGGTGTTGAGCATGTTTGATGTGCACAGAAATGCGGTCAGTTCCTTATGCGAGAATATATAATATCAGATATCATAGCCAGTTCGGCAGCAGGCAGTTCTTCCGGGCGTTTATCCAGTACCTCACCAGAGAGCCCAAGATTCTTAAGATCCTTGACACCGGTAAACGCTGCAATTGAGTTCTTAAGTTTCTTTCTGCGCTCTCGAAAGACTGCGGTTAAGAATCTCGAGAAGAACCTGGGATCTGAGACTTCGTATTCAGGCGCACGCGGGGTTACACGCACGATTGCAGACCGCACACCCGGCTCTGGCGAGAATGCTTTCGGAGGCACGATCTCGAGCAACTCCACACGAGCACGGTACTGGACACAGATCGAGAGTTTGCCATACTCCTTCGATCCATGAGATGCCGCCATCCGCCTTGCAAACTCGTACTGGTACATCAGAACCGCCATCTCGAACGGATACTTGAGTAACTTGAATGTGATCTCCGAAGAGATCGAATACGGAAGATTCGAAACGATTTTGTTGAAACTGGACCCGAACTCCGCAAACTCAATTTTGAGCGCATCGTCATGTATGACTTCCACATTCGTGTTCTCGAAGCGCTGGTTCAACAGTTCAGCAAATGCTGTATCCGATTCGATTGCGATCACCACCCTCACGCGTTTCCTGAGTTCCTCTGTGAGAACGCCAGTCCCGGCACCGATCTCCAGCACTACGTCACGATGATGGAGATCTGCGTACTCTACGATGTTATGCAGAACCAGATCATCGATCAGGATGTGTTGATCGGATATTGCCATTATCGCTTCATCTTCTGCCTTTCTTTCGAGAGGGTTCTGGCGGTCTCGTGGTGAACAACCGGTACCTGACATTGCTCATGAGTTCGTTCTCGATCTGATGCGCAAAGATGGTTTCCGGTCTGTGCAAGCCTTTCACTCTTTGTGTTAATTCCTCGAAACTTTTGAAATTTCCGGCTTTCCGCTCTTCGAGTATCGCCCACATCAGTTTCTTCCCGATCCCTGGCAGCAGTTCGAGCATGTGCTGTCTGGTCGATATCGGATACGCATCGTTTATGAATTCGATAAAACGCGTTTCGTCGTTTAGAACGATCTTTTCCAGCACATAGATGAGTTCGCTCTGCGCACCGTGTGTGAGGGATTTGTACTCCAGTCTGCGCTTCACATGATCGATCACATCACGCTCTTTATCCCCGATACAGACACGTTCGCCAATCTGTGGTATCGCCCCTTCCTTGGGCACCATCTCGACCAGAACAAAGTATTTCTCACCTATCCCATGTACCGACGGCTTCTTCTGGTACACGGGTCTGTTATCGCTCGAATCTCCATACGGAAGATAATCCAAAACCCACGCATACTCCTCCTTTCCAGGTCTCTTATCGCTGTTCGGCATCGGAACACCCCTGTCATCCATTCGCCTTATGTCACATCAGCCACGAGATCCAGCATCTGATCCAGATCCTCGGTGGTCAGTATGAACCGCTCCTTCGCATAGATGCTGCGAAGTTCATCCCTCGTTTCAGGGAGAATGTCTGCAATCCTGATTGCGATTTCAGGCTTCATATTATCCCGTTCCAGTAGATTGGTAACTAAAGCGCGGGATTTTCCGGCATCGATCTTTGAGAAGGCGTCAACATGGCGGATCGCTTTCTTGAGTTCATAACCAAGTTCTTCCGTTCCTTCTTCTGCTCTCTCGCTCTTGATACGATCCAGCAGTTCTTTCGCCTCTGGAATTGTCAGAAGATCCTCATTGATGACATTTTTTACGATCATATCAACCTCACTACTGTTACATACTGCTACTGCTACTGTGGACTTAAGTGCTGTGGATACACGATGACTTCTTTTGTGGCGTTGCCATCGCGTACTGAAAGGAGGTATGCGCGACCGCGCCGCGCTGTGACCTTGCCAGTGCGTCCATGAAACTTGGGGTTCGGCATTCCCTTGTGTATGCTCGGATCGATGATGATATGAGCCATATCTCCCGTTTCAAACTCCTGAATCGCCTTACTGATCGCTGACATCCCTCTTTTTCTCGATGATTTCTTTAATTTGTGTCGGGTCTTCCGCCGTTCACCATGTGACTTTGCCATATTCATAACCATACAGGCTCTATGGATTTAAGTGTTGCGCAGAAAAACATATAAGCATCCGCACATAATTGAAAATGTACTAATTCCAATATTAGTTCAGATGAGAAATAAAGACAAGGATGTGAGATGAGATGACAAGTAAATCTTGTAATGCTCTTTTGGCGGTCGTAATCATGGTTGCATTAACTGTTACAGTAGCATACGGCGCAGAGGTCGCTACCAATACCCAGTTCGCATCAGTGACACTGGAAGCAGCGGATGTCAATTGTGCAGATTGCCATACCGGAAATCCACACGTCATCCATGAAGATGGCTTGGGTGCCGGAAGGGTGACCTGTGAGGCATGTCATGGAGAAGCATTCGATATCGGTATACCGCAGTGCATCAAGTGTCACGCAGGTCCGATACATGAGGTGCATGATGTCACGAAGGGCGCCGACTGCACAATTTGTCACACTGGCGATCTTGAGAACGTGCACTACGATCTTTTCGGAGGCAAGGAACTCGTGTGTGCACACTGTCACGGAGATATCATTGCCGTGCACGGTGAGGGCATGGGCAGTTGTGAGAAGTGTCACAAGACTGCGCCTGACATCGTAGTGCCTATGAAATCAGCGGGCATGACGATCACGTGTCAGGCATGTCACGACTATGACGATGCTGCGAGCATACACGGAGATCTGTCTGACCCGCTCGGTTGCTACAAGTGTCACAGAACCGCACCGAACTCAACACCTATGGAGATCCCGCATAATCTGCATATTCCGATCAATGTGGGCTGCGACATGTGCCACCTTACGTCAGATGACAAGATCATCATTCCAGAGTGCGGCAACTGCCACGATGCAGTGAACATACACCTGCTCTCGAAGATCGGGGTCAGCGCTACTGCGCCAGCGTGTACGGTCTGCCATGGAACACCACCAGGGAAGATTGAGAAGGTGACGCCGACTGCCGTGGAAACGCAGATAGATGAAGGTCCGGCAGAGGTGGAGGCGACACCGGCTGGCAAGAGTATTCCCGGATTCGGAGTGCTGCTTGCTGTGACTGCGCTGGTCATTACGATGTACTGGCGACGAAGAGATGAGTAGGCGTAATGCCTACTTTTTATTTTATTTTGGCGTATGACGTTTTTCTTGTTTGCTAGGAAAGTCATGGAGCGAAACCGCTGGGCGCAGCGAGCCGCATATACTGTGTTATACGACACGGATTGAGATTTTTCAAACTCGCGATATTGAATTCGTGTGATCCGTGATAAAATCACGAATTCAGACGAATATCGCGAATTACACGAATCTGATCAATCCAATCGTTTCCATTTCGGTGCTGATTCACCCCAACTCGCCGGGCACGTTCATCTCAGAAAGCCCGACCGACTGGTCAGGCATCGCGACATACGGGATCGCACCGAGCGCACCGATGATCCCGTTTCCGTCGAGCCATACGTCAGCGCCCGCAGATCTGGCAGATTCCAGCGCATACTCCCGCAACAGCACTTTGCTCTTGCATTCTCTTCCGTAATCCGCAAGAATCGATCCGTCGAAACCGGAGAGCGAGACCATGCCGGTCTCATCAGAGACCGAATACTCGAGCAGGAGGTTGCGGATCTCGGCAAGCACGTGTTCTGCACCACCGTCCAGACATGCGAACTCAAGAGCCGTCGAAACGCAGTTCTGCGTCTTTGCAGGCACCGGATGCAACTACACGATCGAATGGGAGAGATACCGGGCAGCATCGCAGTCGACAGCGCACGCGATGTTGTGTGCAAGACACCATGTTGCACCGACCTCCTTTGAATCGGTGTCATCGATCCCGATGATCAGCCGGCTCCGTCCGGGGAGGACGATTGTGCCGCTCCCGACCTTCCCGCCTCCGGATTCGCTGATATCGGACCGGATCACGCCGCTTGCACCGGCACGGCAGGTGGTTGCACCAACCCCGCCGCCGCCAAGACCCGCGTAGGTGATCCGGATCTCGTCATCGTGCACCATAACGGATTTGATGCCAGCGGCTGCACGTGACGGCTCAAGCACGAGATCGCACTCGCCGGTCTTGCAGAGATACCTGATCGTGTTCCCGATCACCTTCGTCTCGAGCACCAGTGGGCTCTTCTGGTAATGGTGCCGCGCCCATGCAGAGCCGCCATAGCAGCGAGAAAACTCGATTATCTCGACAAGACTGTCATCCGCGTTTCCGACCGCATATATCGCCTGATACGGTACATTATAGGGATCGTCGATCACTCGTATCCCCCTTTCTCCTTGAGATACCTCAGCAATTCTCCGGACTCGAGCAACTCCTGCATGAATTTTGGGATCGGGCTGAAACTGTACTCTTCTCCGGTCGTCACGTTCGTAATCGTTCCGTTCTCGAAATCGATCCGCAGTTCATCATCCTTGTGGACCTTTTCTGCGATCCCGGCACATTCGATCAGCGGCAGCCCGATATTAAACCCGTTTCGGTAGAAGATGCGGGCGAACGACTCTGCGATCACGCATCCCACGCCACATGCCGCTATGACCTGCGGCGCCTGCTCTCTCGATGATCCGCATCCGAAATTCGATGCCGTAACGATGATCGGGTTTTCTGTGTGCCTGCTATCGGTGTAAAAATCCGGATCGATCGATTCAAAGGTGTGAACTGCGAGTTTGTTCAGATCGAGTTCGTCATACTTGTACTTTCCTGAGATTACCTCGTCTGTGTTCGTATCCTGTGGAAATATCCGCAGCACCTTGCCGGTTATCGGTTCCAGTGTCATGATATATTGCTTCCACTCAACCCTTTTATAGGTGCTGATCCGGCGGTGGTGGCGTATCCAGAACGTATTTAAATGGTTGCGGGTCTTACATAACACCAACAATGAATGCCGATATCGATCTCATCATGCGTGCCGCAGAGGCACACCATACCTGGTACCGCGACTCCCTCCCGATGATCGCAAGCAACAACCTCACGAGCCGGAGGGTGCGGCTGCTTGCGGCAAGCGATCTTGCTCACCGGTATGCAGAGGGCGTGGTCGGGCACAGGTTCTATCAGGGCTGCAAATACATCGACGAGATCGAGGCAAAGACGATCGAACTCGCGAAGGAACTCTTCAGGGCAGAGCATGTCAATGTGCAGCCGACCTCAGGCGTAAACGCAAACATCGCTGCTTTTTTTGCACTCGCAAAGCCGGGCGACACGATCATGTCACTCGATGTTCCGTATGGCGGACACATCAGCCACGTACAGTACTCTGCTGCCGGTGTCAGGGGACTTCGCGTGATGCCGCATCCATTCGATCCTGAGATCATGAATATCGATCCCGACCGCATGACTGCCATGATCCGGGACGTAAAGCCACGTATCGTGCTTCTCGGGGGAAGTCTCTTCCTGTTCCCGCATCCTGTTCGGGAGGCGGCTGATGCTGCCCGCGAAGTGGGAGCAACGCTTGTCTATGACGGCGCACATGTGCTCGGGCTCATCGCCGGAAAACGGTTTCAGGATCCGCTTCATGAGGGCGCGGAAGTGGTTACCGGATCCACACACAAGACTTTTCCGGGACCGCAGGGCGCGATTATTATGTGTAAGAAGGAACTTTCAGAGCGGATCGATGAGGCAGTCTTTCCTGGCACGGTGAGCAACCACCATCTGCACCATCTTGCAGGACTCGGGGTTTCGCTTGCAGAGATGATCGAGTTTGGTGGGGATTATGCATCTGCCGTGATCGCAAACGCAAAATCGCTTGCGCAGGCACTGTATGAGCGTGGATTCGACGTGCTTTGCGAGCCGTACGGGTTTACAGAGTCGCATCAGGTTGCAGTCGATGTGACGAAGGTTGGCGGCAGTATCAGAGCAGCAACGAGACTCGAAGAGGCAAACATTATCGTAAACAAGAATCTTCTGCCAGGGGATACGGTCAGCGTCACAGACGAACCGTCCGGGATCAGGATCGGAACGCAGGAACTGACCCGCATCGGGATGGGCACGTCAGAGATGGATGCTATCGCTGATTTCTTCAAGCGGATCGTGCTCGATTCCGAATCGCCTGAAAGCGTCAGAGACGATGTGGTTGAGTTGAAGGGCGGGTATCAGAAGGTCTGCTACTGCTTCGATGAGACCGATGCGTACGGTCTTCCAGCCGGGATGTGAGTCTTGCAGAGCCGGCAGATACCTTCCGGCCCCGATGCAGAGAAAGAATTTAATTAGATTCATCCGTAATCATAATCTCATGTACTTTCATCTGATCGGCAACTTCAACACGAGCGCGCCCGCAGATCAGGCAGATGCAGACGTATCAGCCCTCATAAGCGAGGCAAACGAGACGTTGCTGACAAAGGGCGCGCCAGAAGGGAAAGGCGCAAGAATACTTGACTTCCAGATCAAAGATCGAAAGATAAGGGTCGAGATCGAGTCGGATCAGTACGTGCGCGCCCACGATGCGATTCTCAGGTTGAGAAAACCACTTGCAACCCTTCTTGGAAAGAAATACCGCATAGGGATCCGGGGAATCGAGATCGAGTCCTACGTTGCGAAGATACCATCAAAAAATCCAGTCAAAGCAGAAAAAATCCCCTACGTCTCGAATATGGAATTTGACGGCGACGAGATCATCATCGAGATGGAGATCGGGGAATCCGAGATCCAGAACAGGATACCCGATCGGATCATCACACTCATCACGGATAAGATCGCGGCAGAGGGGTATGGTGGGAAGGAAGAGCACTGGAACCTGCTCTGGGAGAGCGCAGAAAAGACGATCGCGTTTAGGGAAGACCCGACACCGGAACTGGTCAAGCGGAACTGGGTCAAACACGGAGCATCCCGCGGGCAGTGGATATACGGTCCGGAGGCGACCCGAATCTTCCGCACCTTCGAACAGATCGTAAAAAAGGAGGTTCTCGATTTTCTCGGATACCAGGAGATGATCTTCCCGAAACTCGTGACGTGGGATGTCTGGAAGAAGTCAGGACATGCGAAAGGCGTCTATCCTGAGATCTACTACGTCTGCCCGCCAAAAACAAGGGATCCCGACTTCTGGGAGGAGGTTTCTGACTACTACAAGATCACTCACGAGATCCCGCTCGACCTGATCGCTGAGAAGATCGACAAGCCAATCGGAGGGCTGTGCTATGCCCAGTGCCCGCCGTTCTGGCCCTTCCTGCAGGGAAAGACGATCGCGGATGATGCGCTTCCGCTTCAAGTATTCGACCGCTCGGGGACGTCGTACCGGTACGAGAGCGGCGGCATCCACGGCATCGAGCGGGTCGACGAGTTCCACAGGATCGAGATCGTCTGGATGGGGACGCCAGAGCAGGTCGTAGAGGAGTCGGAGCGCATCCATGAGCGGTACAAGTACATATTCGAGGAGATACTCGAACTTACGTGGCGTAAGGCATGGGTTACGCCGTGGTTCATGGCGCAGGAGGGTCTGACCGGAACCACTGGGAGCGAGAAGGTCGGGACGACTGATTACGAGTCGTTCATGCCGTACCGGGACGATTGGCTTGAGTTCCAGAATGTGAGCGTGAACGGAGACAAATATCCTCTTGGGTTCAACGTAAAAGCACAGAGCGGTGGTGAACTTTGGAGCGGATGTTCCGGAGTCGGGCTTGAGCGCTGGGCGAGCTCGTTCTTTGCGCAGAAGGGACTTGATTACGAAAACTGGCCAGAATCGTTTAAGGAGATCGTAGGCGAACTGCCGAAAGGTTTTGCGTTTATGTAGTGGCGGTCGGGGGCCAGATCTCGTCGGATGTTCCGGGTTTTAAATATCCGAAAAAATCGAAGTCTCGAACTGACGCCGCGTGATGTGATCGCCACCCCGGCGGCTTTGAGATATTGCTGATAATCGAGTGAAGAAGCCAGCGCCCACCGCTCCTGCACCGGAAAACCCGGATGACGCGGATCAGTATAATCTCGTGATGCCGACACGCCACATAAAGTTTTATCTCCCGAACATCCCAAGTAGAGAGCAATGCAGGAGTCACTGATAGTTGAGGAGTTTGCGAATGCGGGGTACCAGGTAAGTCCGGATGCGGTCGCGCTGATCGGCTCTTACAGCGCGCCTGATACGATCGTTTCTAAGGTGCTGCAATCGCTTGACGATTCGGTGCTTGTGGTGGAGAGAGAGCATCTCAACCTCGATGGTGTAAGGATTCCTGAAAAGCCAGCAGATAAATTGGCGGAGAAATTGGCAGAGAAATTATCGAAGCCAGCCGATGCGCCGGCAGTGAACATACTCTCGGATATCAGCAATAAATCGACATGCGTTGGCGAATACTCTGAGTTTGTACGATACTTCCGCGATCGTTACACGCGGTTAAGCGGTATCATCCGGGGACGGATCACAGCACGCCCGATCGAGTCGCTGCGCGCGAGGCACAGCGGGCGGGAGTATGATAGCATCTCGATAATCGGCATGGTCTCTGATGTCAGGACGACATCAAACGGCAACAAACTGATGGAGATCGAGGATCCTACCGGCTCGTTCCCTATGCTGGTTCGCCCATCCGATCGCGATATATGGGCTATCGCATCTGGCATCATTCATGATGAGGTGATTGGGGTTACAGGTTCGCTCACCAGAGATGGACATCTGATGATCGTAAAGAGCATCGTGCTGCCGGATCTACCGAACAGGTACAACCAGACGCTCCCTGATGGAGGGCGGGGCGTTAACGGCAGTGAACACGGTAACGGAGACGGTGCGGCTGGTTGCGCAGCACTGATTTCAGACGTGCATATCGGAAGCGACACGTTTCTGGAGGGCGCGTTCTCTGATTTCATCGACTGGCTCGGCGACGGCTCTCTGCCGGTGCAGTACCTGATAATAGCAGGCGATCTCGTAGACGGGGTCGGGATATACCCAGGGCAAGAGTCTGAACTGGAGATCCCTGATGTCTACGACCAGTACCGATCTGCGGCAGAGTATCTCGGAAGGGTTCCAAAGAATATCAGGATCATAATAGCGCCCGGCAACCACGATGCAGTGAGACTGGCAGAACCGCAGCCAGTGCTACCCGAAAAGATCAGGTCGATGTTCTCTGATGATGTGATCTTCACTGGCAATCCCGCGCTTGTCGAGATCCGCGGCGTGCGAATCCTGATCTATCACGGGCGGTCGATGGATGACCTGATCGCAACCATCCCGAAGATGAGTTACCAGCGTCCGGAGCTGGTCATGATCGAGATGCTCAGGCGCAGGCATCTTGCGCCCATGTACGGCGGCAGGGTATCGATTGCACCTGAGAACTCGGATCATTTCGTGATCGACCGGGTGCCGCACATCCTCCACTGCGGGCATGTCCATACCATTGGAATCGACCGGTACAAAGGCGTTACAGTGGTCAATTCCGGAACATGGCAATCCCAGACCGATTTTCAGAAGCGGATGAATCTCGATCCTGTGCCAGCACATGCAACGATCGTCGATCTTGCGACGCTTGGCACACGGATGGTCAAGTTTGCGTGATCGATCCCTATCCATATCCCTATCGCCCATATCTCCGCTGGCGCTTCTGGTAGTCCCGCATGATCCTTAAGAAATCCAACCGCCTCATATCAGCGAAATTCACATCCGTGAAATACAGTTCGGAATATATCGTCTGCCAGATCAAAAAATCGGTCAGGTGCTTTCCACCTGCACGGATGACCAGATCAGGATTGTGCCTGAAGAGGAGGTGGGATTCGATCATATCCGAATTGATATCATCGTGATCGATCTCTCCACGCTCCACCCGCTTCAGGATTGCCTTTATCGCATCGGTGAGTTCGAGTTTCCCGCCATACCCGATCGAGATATCGAGTTTCACCTCCGGACGTCCCTTTCCGATCGGAATCGTCCTCAACCCCTGATCGTCTTTTGTGTATATCCTTGCGATCAGATCGGTTCTCGCAAGTCTGTCGATGATCTGCGAAGCCACGTCCTCTCGCAGGGGTCCGTCCACGATCACAGCGATGTACACGATGAGCGATCCGATGCCGAGATCTGCGCACCACGAAACAAAGGATTGCAGTTGTTTAGCTTCACCTGGTGTGAAGAGATCGCCCTCTGTAAGCGCAAGCGTGAGCCCGACTGGTAGTTCACGCTTGCTGATTCGGGAGCGCAGTCGGTGCTCGTATATGCGTTCGTAGATGCGCTGGAGCATGACTCGGTATTGTGGCGGCGAAAGGGTTATTGGTTGTGATCTGTGGCACAATCGAAAACTCGTGAAGTCATTTGATTTTTGGACAGTGGCAGAGGAAGCAAAAAAAAGTACGGATCGAAAATCCCATAAAGAACTGTGTAAGTCATACGCTGGCTGATATAATGAAGATAAGGAACGTTCTTGGATATAATCCAGAATATTCGATTGAAAAGGGTATCAGGGAGCTTATTTAGCTCCTAATCGCCCCATCTAAATTGTTTTGTTGCTTTTGCAAGCTTTACCTGACGTCCGGTTTCATCCATATCCTCGATGGTGATGATCACATCGATACGGTCCCCATCATCAGGTATCCTCTTGAGTTCGGATACCAACTCGTATTCACCGGGACCTGTATAACTGGCAGACCTCCAGTAACCGATGAAAGATCCCATAGCTTGCGGGTTTTGGATACATTTCATATAAACGCCCGGGGTATTCATCGGGACGTCCTGGTATTTCCGTAGTACGCTTGCGGTTTCGGTGGAAACATCGATGCTCACGATCTCCGGAACACCTTCATCGTTCTCTGTGACGAGCACCTTTGCCTTTATCACCGTTTTCCCATCGGATATGCACCCGGAAGCAGCGATCAGAAGAACAAATAGTATCACAACTGCTCCAGTTTGTCCCATACAAGAGTAAACAGTCTCATATTGCTATTAAGTTTTTCGGTATTTGCAGATTTGTGTAGTCCCAAAGGTTCTGGAATAACCCAAAAAATAATATCGGGCTGCCCAACACCCCCACTTCCCGCATCATTTCCCGCACCCGCACCCCGATCTCCCGCAAGCACTGCAAACACGAAGAATCCGATCACCGGAATGAACTTAGAGCACTCCGGATGGGGCAACTTTTAATATACGGCACCCGGAATATGAAACATAAGGAGTTTTCCATGGCAAGCACCATTAAATCTATTGCGCATTTATAGATATGCGGCAGAAGACCCCGCTACTTGCAGCGGGGATGAATGCCACCACTTACCAAAACCTTTAAATAATGATAAATCCGATAATAATATAATGTTGATAGCATACAAATACCGGATGTATCCGGATGAGGGGCAAAGAGAAATGTTTCTCAAACACTTTGGAGCATGCCGTTTTGTATATAACTGGTCGCTTGAGCAGAAGATTAAGGTATACGGGATTGATAAGAAGACTTTAACACGTTTTGATCTCAATAACATGCTACCAAACCTTAAAGGAGAATTTGAATGGCTTAAAGAAGTTAATTCACAGTCCTTACAAGAGGTAAACAAACGACTTGATTCAGCATTTAAACGGTTTTTCAGAGAGAAACGTGGATTCCCAAAGTTTAAATCGAGAAAGAATCCTATCCAGTCCTTCCAATTACCACAAAACTATATAGTAGACTTTGATGCCAACCAGATACGGCTCCCTAAAATCGGATGGGTAAAAACAACCCTTCATAGAACGTTTGAAGGAGTCTTAAAGACTGCAACGGTATCAATGACTGCAACTGGTAAGTTTTTTATAAGCATCCTGATAGAAGATGGCAGAGAAACACCGAAAAAAGAACCATTCGGATACGATAGCACCGTAGGACTCGATGTAGGTATAACAGACTTTGTAACGATGTCCGATGGTACTAAAATCGATAATCCGAAGTTTTTGAGAGATTCTATAAAACGGCTGAAGGTATTGCAAAGAAGAGTAAGCCGGAAAAAGAAGGGATCGAAAAACCGAGATAAGGCAAAGTATCAGGTAGCAAAGCAACATGAAAAGATCACAAACCAGCGCAAAGACTTTCTGCATAAAATATCAAGCAAAGTAGTAAGCGAGAACCAAGCAATTGCTATAGAAACTCTTAACGTGACTGGCATGATGAAAAACCATCACCTTGCGCAAGCGATTGGTGATGCGTCCTGGAGTGGGTTTTTCAGACAGCTTGAGTACAAGTGTGAGTGGTATGGAAAAACTCTGTTGAGGATCGGGCAGTTTGAGCCGTCCTCAAAGATATGTAATGTTTGTGGATCGATTAACCGCGGTCTGAAACTCTCGGACCGTGAATGGACTTGCGCAAGATGTAGATCGCTCCATGATCGAGATGTAAACGCAAGCATCAATATCAAAAAATTCGCCCTTCAGGATCAAAACCTGATTGGTGTAATAGCACCGGCGGACAGCCGGGGTGAGCCTGTTGGAGATGTCATCAATGGATGAATCAATGAATCAGGAAGCCCTGCTACTTGTAGCGGGGAGGATGTCACCAAGAGATCTCGGAATAAATGAAGAGACCCTTATCCGGGAAGGTATTATGGAGTACATCAAATCCAGAATCAAAGCCTGTATGCGGGATAGACTGGAAATTATGTCCAGATATCAGGTACCTTCTCTGGATGAATTTGAAAAGAGGGTGCAGGACGGCAGTATCCCTGAACATCCTGGGTGGGAGGATCTGATCACTCTTGAAAATATTGAAACTCGGGTGAATAAGTTAAAAATGGAACTCTCGCATGTTGGAGATATATCTATCACTTGAATCGATTGCGAGGGAATTTAAAGAAGTAGTCGTGGGAACAAGACTATTTAGACTTCCTTCAGGCGAACCTGCTAAATTGAGGATCGAGTTGGCCGATGGGAATTTTGCAGATGTCTGGGTTTCTGTTTCCGGGAGATATTCATACCACTGGAACAGATTCGAAATCGATGGGACGATATACCGCTACGATAATGCGCCGCATAAGGTCTGGTCGCATGTAACAACTTTTCCGCATCATTTTCACAATAAAAATAAGAAAATGGTGATCGAGAGTGATATGCCCTCAACACCTGAAATGCAGATGAAACATTTCATGAATTTTATACGCAAAACTCTGGTGCGTATGGATGGCTGAATGGGGTGCGTCACATCACCCCTTCACTCTCCGCATCATCTCCTGCACCCGCACCCCGATTCCGGCACGTAAATCGACCACAAAAAGTTTGGATCGGTCGAAAAATTAAATATACATCTGATTCAACTATAACTATATGAACCTCGCCCAAAAATTTAGAGCAAATTATCTCAACACCCACGAAAAATATCTAAAAAGCATTGCCGATGTGATAAAATGGTCATACTGGGATAGTACACGATCTGTGAGTGAAGGTATACTTAATAAAATAGAGGTGGATCAAAACTATTTTAATGAAATTGGATCCAGTTGGAAAGGAGACAAAGAGAAAGCATTTAGAAACTTGAGAAATTCTTGGTATCATGAATGTGCATTGCGCTATCCTTTTGAGGCAGAAGACATCGACCGAATGAAATTTGCATCATGGAAAATAATCCAATTTTATTACGTCATCTATACGGCATCATCTGCAATTGTAAGATGCTGTGATAATTCCGAACAATTGGGCCATAGAAAAGTCATGAATATTTTGACCAGTAACATCATAATGCAGCCAAAATTAGGAATTAGATTTTTTGTTCCGCCCTTTGGGATATATGTGAAAAGGGGAAAAATCTCCCCACCGTGTAAAGATGCGATTAGATGGGACTGGGGTAGAGAGAATCATTGTCCGAACATAGAAGAGTGCTTATTGCGCACATACGAGAAAAGAAATAAAAATGTTACACTTCTACACTATTTTAAGGATTTGAGGGAATGGATAAATTATGAGGATGCGGATCTGTTTATAAGATTGTATGGATCGACAGTAATTAGTAATTTGAATTATAGTCTTTTAGAAATATCTAACGCATTTAACACGCTTTCAGATACTTTTTTAATTAATTTTTATGGATTTGACAAGGTCTACAGTGAATTTGAGACGTTTGTAGAGGAGATGAATGAACATCTCAAAGTGGATCCTGAGTTTTTACGTGCAAGATTTGAACTTTATAATAGATTATAAATTAATCATTATTATATATGGTGGCATGACTGAACATGCCCAGATACACCATGCAAACCATATAACCGTGCAGAGCGCCTCACCCCTCCACTCCTCGCATCATCTCCCGCACCCGCACCCCGATTCCTGCGATCACAGCAACTACAAGAAGCCCGATCATCGAGTAGACCGAGAGATGCGGTGCAACCACATAGATCACCAGATACGCGAACAGAAAGACCGTTCCGAGCAAAACCGAGACCCCGATCGGATCTCTCCGCACAGGCTCCCCGGGATACTCCTGTATGCGGGTGGCAAGCACCTTTTCCGCGCTCTCTTCCCCGGCAGTTGCACCCTCTGAGCTACGGAGAACCCTGAGACAGATTTTGTCAGTGATAATCCCGAGCGCTTCGACCGGGTTCTTGCTGAACCAGACAGCGAAATCCTTAACAGCCAGCGTTGCATCGATCGTCCATTGTGTGCCGCGTGCGAGCGGGTTGTTCACTACCCACATAAACAGCACGGCACCTTTGCGGTAGAACCAGTCGGTATCAAGACTGATCGTATTCTCAGGTCGCAGTTTCTTCTTGAGGACGAGGAAGCCTGCGTACGTGAAGAGCAGCAACTGGAGCGATCCTATGACATGCCCTGCTGCGTACGGCGCATAATCGGCAATAGCCGCCGGATACGGCAGTATGTTATAGAGAAGCGACGGGTAGACGCCTAAGAGGATGCAGAGGAACGCGGCGATACCCATTCCGATTAGCATGTTTGTGGGCGGGTCCTTTGCCTTTATCCCCGCGTCTTTTCCGAAGAATGCGAAGTACGGCAGTTTCAGACCAACCGAGAGGAATGTTCCGACCGCAGCAACCTCGAGCATCAAGAAGATTGGTGCATTGCCAGCCATCTCTGCGGCGTGGATGATTATGGATTTGCTTGTAAAGCCGTTGAAGAGTGGCACTTTCGAAATCGAGAACGCTGCGATCATGTAGAGGATCATTGTGAGCGGCATGACCTTGTATAGCCCGCCTAATTCTGTGAGCTTGCTTTTGCCGGTCATGTAGATGATCGCACCTGCGCTCATGAAGAGGAGCCCTTTGTAGAAAATGTGGCAGAACGCATGTGCAGCAGTTCCGTCGATTGCGGTCTGGCTGATAACGCCTGTTGCGCTTGCAGCGATCCCTATGCCGCAGACCATATAGCCGACCTAACTCACGATATGGTAGGCAAGAAGTCTTCTGATGTCGTTCTCAAGAATAGCGTAGATAACGCCGTAGATCGCCATGATTGCGCCGAGCCACATCAGGATTGCGA
>JAUVWP010000024.1 GCA_030604085.1 Methanosarcinales archaeon
CATATCTTGCAGAAACCCCGCGCCTTCGCTGTTGTGCACTGTCATCTGGGTGCTTGCATGGATCGGGAGATCGGGCGCAAGCGACCGCGCCATCGAGAGCAGCCCAATGTCCTGAACGATCACAGCGTCCGCGCCCGATTCGTCGAGATGGCGCACCAGATCTGCGGCATCGTTGGTCTCGCTATCCTTTATGAGTGTATTTACCGCGACGTACGCCTTAACGCCCCGGAGATGCGTATAATCGATTGCGTCTGCAAGTTCGTCGGATGCGAAGTTGGCGGCAGACGCTCTTGCGGAGAGCGTAGTTGCTCCGAGGTAGACTGCGTCGCAGCCGTTTTCGACGGCAGCGATGAGGGATTCAGTGTCGCCTGCCGGGGCGAGGAGTTCTGGTCGGTGGGTCATGTTGCTGGACTGTCTGGTTCGCCCGCTTCAGGCAGGGAAACAGTGCCTTGGTACTCTAATGTGTTTTTCGTGCGTGGAATTCACGATCGGTTGGTCGATTGCCGATTTCATACCTCATCCTCTGGTGGAACGATTCGCTCAAGTTTGGAGATTAAAACGGGTGCATCGTCCTGAACCGCATCCCAGACCTCGTTCAAATTCACCTTATCATCAGCAGGGATGTGCAGATCACGCACCCGCTCCATCGCTGACCACGGAATATCCGGATATTTTCGCTGATAGTCGTCAGATAATCGCTTAACCGCCTTTCCGATCACTTCCAGACAGTAGGTTACTGCGTACTGACATTTTCGGTCGGAGAGAAAAGCAGCTTTGTCAATCCCTGCCGTAAAATCTCTGACATCCTTAGCCGCGAGAAGAATATCAAGGAGATATGTCATATCACGAGACATAGACTGCTCCAGTGACGAGAGGATTGACTTGCGGCGGATGTAGTTCCGGCTCTGCTCTACACCCCGCCGCGTCAGCAGGTCTACCTCACGTCCAAATATTTGCTTGAGTTCGTCCTCCATGTGCACGAGATCGAATAGCGTGTGTTTTGCGTCATCCTCAAAGGTGACGAGTACGTCTATATCGCTATCGGGTCGGAAGTCGTCTGTGAGCACAGAGCCGAAGAATGAGAACTCACTGACCCCCCATTTCTTGCAGAATTTGGCGATCTCTTCTTTTGGCAGGTCGATCTGTGCTCTGGTCATTTTCTGCCTCTGCAATCTTTAAACTCTCAATGTCGCTGTCGTACACATATACAGTGCGGTCATCGTCTCTTCAATGGTTTCAGAGGATTTGCTCCCCCAATTGTTTTTGTTCGGAGTCAACGTCCTCTTTCAGTTCATTGGAGGGGATTCGCGTTCTTCTTTTGGGGTATTCTCGCCACATTTCTACGTAATCTGAGGTCTCTTCAAACTGAAATCGCATTAACTCGAAGGAATCGCCGATATGTATCCACGGAACAATGATCTGTGGCAGATTAATAGATGGCAACTTACACATACTATACTGGGAGGGTTGGCTAACTGTAATCTCCTTTTCCCTGTAGTCTTTAAACATCACGACACTTCTCCTATATTGATCAACCGTTTTTCCTGCATAAAGGTAAATCAAGGGACAAACACCAGCCACCTCCATTTTATTTACTATATCTGCAATTTCACTACACATCTTTTCGATTTCTTCTTGGTTTGGAAAGTCTGATCTTTTGTGGTCAATCAGGTTGCGGATATTGCAGACCTGTGCCCGTTCAAACATGGCAGTAATTTCCCGCAGAAGCCCAGTTATTCGATCGCAATCTCCTTTCCTAATATCCAGGATTAATACTTTATGAAGAAAAGGAAACAGTTCTATCTCGGTCTTGTGACAATACCCCGGCAATTCGTTTTCGGGACGTATGAGTTCACCGTCCCCGCCTTCAATAAGCTCACTGCATAACTCAGCGAGGGCAGAAAAGCCATGAACCAGGGAGTAGAGTGTGTTCTTCCCACCTGCGTCGAACTCCAACGGCTCATTAGAACGTGGTCGTTCATTAAGACGCGATGCCATAAAACGGCGTGCATCGTGAAAATTGCACTTGAACTTTGTGTCGCCATAGTGGTCAGAAAGCAATGCCCAAGTCGTAAAAGATAAGCTGTAGTCGAGTATTTCTTCCAGGGAAACAAAAAAGTTAACGCCAGCACTTCTGATTAACTCCCTGTCGTGTTCGTTGTATGCAGTATAAGTTTTTGCAGCCTCCAGAAGCTTTTCCATCCTATCCCAAAAGAGACGTTGGTGGGGTGGGTAAAGCCTGATGTCAAAGCCGAGTTTCCATAGAATCTTATCAACGATGCATTCTTCCTCTTCGGGAGACAAAGGCGACACAAACCATCCATAGCGCAAGAATTGGAAAGCTTGTTTAAGATGATCTGAACTGGCGAGAATCAAATCACTGGCGATACGCTTCGGATCTTCTGTATGAACGTATTCGTCCAATTTCTCGTAGATGCTTTCTCCGTCGACGTGTCGCAACTTCCACTGGAGTTGTTTTAACTCCTGTTCTTCTTTGTAAAGTTCTTTTATCAGGCATTTAAGTCTTGCAAGTGCTATGTCTCTTGCACGCGCAACCGACCGCACACCAAATCGCGAGCACTCGCAGTTGATATGTATCCAACCACTTGAACGATACGTAACTCCAGACGTTCTTGTCTCAGTGGGAGGAATATTTATGACTCTTTTCTCAATCAAGTATTCCACATCACTGGCAATATCATCATCGGGCATTAGTAATATGAGTTGGAAGCATTGAGCCTTGGTCAATCTCTTGGAAATCTTCTCTGCTGATCCTGACAAGACATTCTTGAACCGCCCGACCTGTGGAAATCTCTGTCGCATTTCTTTGGAGTGCTGGTCAATCAGTCTTCTAAGGATATTCTGCATCTCTGTTTCGCTAAAAGCGTTGACCAGCAGCCAAGGAAATTGCCCAAGTTGCATGTCATCGTACCAATCCGGCGATCCTGCAAAGTCGCCGAAGAAACCACGCCACTCGGAAGGAGTACCATCTGCATTTTTACTCTCCTTTGATATGAAATCAACAGCTTCTGCCACTTTGCTCTCGCCAGTAGACAATAGCACAGGATGCAGTGCTTCACAAGATGGGTCCGAGCAATGCCATAATGGAACAGTTCGAACAGGCGGTAGAAATCTGTGGCAAGATGAATTCAACACCCCAAATGGTCCAACAACGATATCCCTTATTTGGAAAACGCCGTGTGGGGTGTTTTCTAAGAGCTTTACGGCCTCTTCATACGATAATTCCTTTGTTTGGATAGGGAACATATCGAAAAATCGATCGTAAAGAAGCCGATCATAGATCCATGGATACCGTACCCTCTCGCCCACAATTTCACCATCTAAAACTTTCCGAATAATTTCAGGGTTGGTAGCAGTCACATCTATAAAAAGTTCATGATGGAAGAATTTGACGAACAATGCAAGATTGATTTCTGACAGAGAAATATCGATAACTGCATCCTGAATATGAGGCACCCATTTCTTCCCTGCAGGTGTTAGATGTATAGCATCTCCAAATGCATCGGATGGTTTGTACCCTGGCGGAAGCAAACACTGTTTCAGAAACAAACTCAACGCAAAAAGCTCTGTGGAAGCTTTCTGGAATTCTGGGTCTGTGTACGTTTCTTTCAATTGTATCTTATTCATCCACGCCATATAATTTCTCTCCTCAGTGTTGTTTTCAGATACCGGTTAACTGTTCAGGTACATACGAGGTTGGCACCACAGTCATCATCAAATCGGATCGCATCATATAGTCCATCAACTCCCGCCTATTCACAAACGGTAGGAAGTTGCTACCGTACTTGATCCCGTAAGGCAGGTCGATGTGCGGGTCGTAGGCGTACGTTTTCTTCCCCGCGTCCCTATCGGTCTCGGGGGTTACCAGACCGACAGGGGGGCTGTTGGTGCGGCTGGCCTCCTTGTGGTCGCACTGCTCGATCTGTTTCTTCCCGGGTTTTTGGTGTTTTGGCATTTGAATCGTTTTCCCACGTTGCGATCGCTTATTATATCTTTATGTGGCGTGATTGCATATAACAGTTCCAGCACACCCTACGTTTGTGCAATCGCCAGCCACAGCCCACCGGCATCATTCCCCTCACTCCAGATAAACATTCCCGCTTCCCATCATCCATATATCCCCTCTCCTTCTTTATCAAAGAGTTCGCTCTCCTCCTTAACCCGAACTGTTGAAGGCATAGCTGTGGGGACAGTCCTCAAAGAGGAATATCGTATCATCATACCCGCTATACGTTCTTGGCTTCAGGCGAGCTTGCGGTTCCTCCTGCTCACTGTTTTGCCTTTGTCGTGCCCGCACCGACACCCACGAAGATGAGTGCCAGGGCACCGATTCCCGAGATTTGTTCTGCTGGCAAGTGCCCGGTTACATAACCCACTGCACCGCCAACAAACAGAACCGTTCCCAGTATCACCAGTAATTCGCTGATCTTTGCTTCTGCTCGTGTATTCATGAGTTTCATCTCCTTTCACGGTATCGTCGTGACGATCCGCTCCTTGCTTAAATATCTGGTCAGGTAGCTTATAAGTGCCAGTAAAAGCACGGCTATGATAAGCATTCCTCCAACCATGGCCCCTGAAACAGCATATCCTCCGCCAAGCACATTCTTATTAACAAGCGAGAACGCGAGAAATATCGCAATAAATATCGAGATGTTCAGGATCTGGTTTTCACGCATTCCGAGCAGTAAGTGACCGAAACCCAGGAGACCCACGGCAACAGCTATGAACGCCGGGACGACGAGAAAGATATGCAGGAAAACGGCAGGCGATGGTAGCAGGATCGAAGCTGCGAAGATATTTGCGATCACTGTTATCAAAGCAGCCGCCAGCAGTGCGATTAAGTAGGCGGGAATGGTGACGCCAAGTACTTTTCCTGCCCATATCTGTCTCAGGCTGAGCGGTGTGCACAGCAGTGTTTCTATGTTGCCCTCCCTCTTCTCATTGAAAAAAACCTTTCCTGAGAACAGGTATGCCGTGAATATGCCTAGCATCAACACAAAATAGAAAAGAAGGTTATTAAATTTGTCAAACACCAGAGATTCCTCGGCCGTCATGATAACCGGTACCGTCATTACACTGAACCACAGGGCAAAGAATATGCCCACAAGCATCTGACTTCTGGTCCTTATAATTCCATTCATCTCCTTCTCGGAAACGATAAATAGTTTATTCATTCGTATCCCCCCTCCGCCGCACAATATCAAGATAAACCGCCTCCAGGGACTTCGTGGCATTTTTTACCTCTTCCACTGCTATGCCGTTTGTTACAAGCATTGCGAGAACTGTCGAAGGGCTCTCGCCGTTTAATGTGACGGTTACTCTTCTGTCGTCCCGCTCGCAATCGTACGCACAATCCTGCGAAGTCAGGAGGTTAAGTGTCCTCTCTGCATACCCGGTATCGACGAGGGTGATCTCGAGAACTGGTTTGTCATGCGACTTTCTCAGACCAACGATTGTGTCGCAAGCCCTTATCCGCCCACCCTCAAGTATCGCGGCATTCGAGCAGACCTTTTCGACCTCGGAAAGGTCGTGGGTGTTTAAAAATACGGTCATGCCCTCATATTCCGAGAGCCTGAGTATCAGGTCCCTAACGATAATCCTGGACTCGGGATCGAGACCCGACGTGGGCTCGTCAAGGAAGAGGATCTCAGGATCGTGGATCATTGCTCTTGCAAGCCCGAGTTTCCGCTTCATGCATGTTGAGAACCTGCCGACTTTCTCGTCCCTTCTATTAGAAAGTCCTGCGAACTCGAGAAGCTTCTCGATCTTCTCAACTCTATCCGACCCAAAAACTCCGTAAAGCCGTGCGTAGTACAGCAGGTTCTGGTATGCGGACAATCGCTCGTATAACCCGTTGTTCTCCAGAAGAACCCCGATCCTACTTCGAAGATCACTATTGGAATCATCGGGTTCCTCTCCAAAGATTAGCGCTTTCCCTGACGTTGGCTTCAGGAGACCGAGCATGATCCGCATCGTCGTCGTCTTACCTGAACCGTTCGGACCGAGATATCCGAATATCTCACCTTTCCGCACCTTGAAACTTATTTCATCGAGTACGGGTGCTCCGTTGAAGCTCTTTGCCATGCCCTGTATCTCGACCGCGTTCATATAGCGCATCTCCCGCGGTTCTGTTCACCATGTCTCATATCTGGTCTTGTGCTCAGGACATCCACAAGCGAGGGTAGTTTTCGCAGCCGGATGATCCTTGATGCTTTTTCGTTCTTCATCTTTCTCACCTTCTTTGTTCAAACTGGTCTTTTTATCGACATGTCTGATAATATGTGTGTAAGCAATGATACTTAAACCTTTCGATTAATCGGAAAGTATTGTGATATGATGTAATGCTTCAACAGAATCGAAAAATCGGTTACAGATCGTGTTGCCCGATGCAACGGATAAGTGTGGAATCGTGGATGTGGGATAAATACGGCAGAGCCTTTACTTATATTATTTCCAATAAGCTATTATTTTAAAAAATATTATCCATCTGCAGTTCAAACGTACCCCTCACACCATTGACATCTACTGTGTAAACGCCTGCTTTCAGTCCGACCACGTCCAGCGCGACAACTTCCTCAAATGGTGTCATTACCTGTGCACACATTGCGTCAGCAGGTCTGGATGTGGTTATGGTGACGAAGAACGTATCTCCTTCATGTCTCGTCACAACTTTGTCAACTTTCGTACAACTATCAGGATGTTCGCCTCTTGCAACAGCGTGTATCTGGACCGGAAATGATTCAAGCAGCAGAATTTCAATGTCATTCACGTTAGCTAAACTGACTGCTGCGCCTTCTGCATCCATTTTTTCAATATTGCTCGCCCAGAAAGTTGTGCTCGGAGCAGTTCCAGTGCTTGACCTGAGTTCACCAGTTACGACGACCCGGTCACCATTTTCGATTCCTTCTACGCTTACCGAAGGTCTTTCTGTTCCGTCATCCTCTATCATCATGTAATACCATACCTCCAACCTTTTCCCGTCTGAAGTCAATGCAAAGCACGGGCAGAAAAGTTCACCCAATGCGCTTACATCCCCATAAACGTTGACTTCCGTGTCGTACTCAGGACTTTCCAATAGTTCGGAAACATTTCGAGCCCCTTCGAATTCCGTAGTGGGCGTTAGTGCCGGCGGAGGGTCTTGCGGTGTAGTCCGCGTGAGGGTGGGCGTGGGCGTGGAAGTGGGCACGGACGGTGGCGTTTTCTCCCCGATACACCCCGCAGATATCAAGACCGCTACGATCGTTACGATGACTATCAAGCCCGTCATGAATTTCTTTTTCGTCGTTTTCATAGTTCTCGCCCCGGGTTTTCATCCTGTGCCTTAATCTACCTGTCTAATGTTAGAAGCACAAGTGATAGTACTTAAACATTTCGATTAATCGAAGAGTGCGTAATCCAGAAGTCTGGTTCGCAGACCGCTGATTCGAATAACGGAACAGAATGCGCGGGTTCGAACCTCGGGTCTCAGATGTTGTTGAACTGCACCTCGATGCTCTCATCGATCGTGATGATCGCACTCCGCCCCTGCGACGCCTGCCCGACATTCACGATTCTGGTTCCCTGTATGGTCATCTCGCCCTGATCCTCGTGGATGTGCCCGCAGACGATCAGATCGACCTTGCCGATTGCGCGTGCAAGCGCATCGCTTCCGGCGTTTCCGTCCGGTATCCGGTCGAGCGTGTTCTTCGGGGGGGCATGTGAGAGCAGCACGATCGTTCCGCCGCCCCGGTCTGCCCGGATCAAGAGATCTTCGAGCATCACCCCGATCTCGTCTTCGGATCGCTCGAATGGCGTGTCGAATGGTGTCGGATTCGATCCGCCGATGCCTGCGAAGGTGACGTTTTCGATGGTGTGCACAGTGCCATCCAGATTGATGGCTTTCGATGCGTCAAGGGTTGCAAGGATGCTTCTCTGATCGCAGTTCCCGGGAATCGCAAGCACAGGGCATCCGAGTGGTTCGAGCAGGTCGAGCAGTTCATAAGCCAGTTCGTCAGGTCCGAAATTGATAATGTCGCCGGCGACCAGTATAGCATCGATGCTCCCGGTCTTCTCTGCCTCACGTACAAGGAGCGGTATATGTGCATAATCGCCATGCGGATCTGATATCGTCAGTAGTCTCATATGTATGCCTCGATTGATGGTGATGGCACGTCTGTCTTATATGTGTTACGGTAGCATCATCCAGCCCATCCCGCCAGGCTCGATCTCGATGATCTGCTCTCCGTCGTGGTAGACCCTGATCACACCTGACTCGGAGACGACGACCGCAACCGCATCGGTTTCAGCGGTGATCGCGGCTGATGCTGCATGTCTGCCGCCAAGACCCTGCTGGATGCGCACCGATCTGGCGTCCATATCGAGATACCTGCCTGATGCACAGACGACCCCCTCACCAGAGACCACGAAAACACCGTCCAGTTGCGCAAACTCCTTAAATGTCTCCCAGTTGTCCCGTTCCGTGATCATCAGGTCATGCGGGTCGTGTCCTTTGAATGGGTTTAACAGGAGTTGGTGTGAGGCGCGCAGAACATTCTCCACATCCCCGATTACGAAAGCGGTGCCGATGTGCTTTCCTCCTCTTCCTTCAAGCGCGAGCTCGAGTGCGAGTTTCATAACTGCACGGAACGCGTCCGAATTTACCAATCCCTCGCGTTCTTGCAGTGATTTTACCGCATAACTCTCTCTCGGATCGTATACAATAATCGAATCAAAATGAGGACCATCGATCACCCCGACTATCGCGCCACTTATCACGCCCTCCAGATACCCCGCGACAGCAACCTCCTGGATATGCTCATGGAGCACAACCTCCTCCTTTTCGACGTGGTTCGGGATGATCCGGTACAGCAGATCAGATGCCTGCCTCGGCATAACCACGACCGGAATCGCTGTCTCTATCCCAATACGTTCGGAAGTATACGAATCCGGGAGTAATATGGTGGATGCATGGATACGTTCTGCAATATCGACTGCCGACTGGATTATTGCTTGCTTCGTCTGCATAAAATCCCCTCAATTATACGTATACATTATATGCGCCCATTCAATAAAAACCTCCCTGCCCCGTGCGGGTGCTTATGGGTATAAAAATAGTTGACAACTCCCCTCGCAGCGAAAACTATATCCCTCAAAAGGAACAGAGCAACAGCCAGATGAAACAGCGAATATCGATATTACTCGTGCTTTTGTTGCTGCTGACCATGCCCGTGGCAAGCGCAAGCTGTGTCGAGGTCACCGAGATGCGGATGGAGTTTCAGGAGGAAGATGCCGTATTCACAGTATATTACGATATCGAGATCCTCCCAAAGATCTATATCATGGCGTTCGGTGGCGCAAATATAGTGCCCGAGGTCGAGGCACAGTTTGCATCATTCGATAAGGATGATGTTACGATAGAGAGGCTGGATTATGAACGGGCGGTCGTGGTTGTAAAGAATGTTTCATACTACAATAAGGGATATTATTTCCATAACCCCCACAAGTTGGGGATAACCATAAAAAAACTGGTCGTGGATCCGCCGGACAGTCTCCCGAGAATATACTTAAATACCAATGTCACTCCAAGTCTATACTACAAGGATGGTCCGGAACTAAACAATACTTTGCCACCCCATAATTCTATTCTTGCTGATTTTTGAAAGTTTACCAGACAATTCTTCGGCATCAGCCGCAGCCAGATCCGCTTGCGTCTTTATGCCGGCAGATTGCAGTTGCTTTGCGATCGCATCCCCGATACCTGCGACATCGGTCAAGCCATCTTTCTTCCGATTCCCTGCCGCTGCCTTTTTACTTTTACTTTTAGCACCGGTTTTCCTGCTCGTTTTGCCGCCCTTGCCCTTGGAATTCTCCTTATTCTTCTGTAACTCGATGAAACTACAGTATGGGCATCCGATCTCCCACGGGCGGGCTCCCTCCCGCACGATGCGGACGTGGTGCAAGCCCTTATGCATCTCGCAGGTCGTCTCGGTTATGACCAGTTCCCCGTACCGCGGCGGCGGCAGCGGCAGCGTGAACTTGCAACTCTCATCCGAACTCGTACACTTGATGAACCTGCCGCCGCTTCTCGACATCTTGGCGACGAGATCAGATCCGCATTCAGGACAGGGACCGATCACCGGATCGTTTCCGGCTTTTTCGGCTGCCTCCCACTTCAGATGGTTGCAATACGGGCATCCCACATCGATCGGTCGTTTTCCAGCTATTGCGATCATCAGGAGGTGCAGATTATGCTCCTCGCAGACCTTGTCCGTGACGATCACCATCCCGTACTTCGAGGATGGGATCGAGAGCGCGAACTTGCAGTCGGGATAGCCTGTGCATCCGATGAACATGCCGAACCGTGACGGGCGCACCACCATATCAGCGCCGCACTCAGGGCAGGGGCCGACCACGGTGTCGGTGTAGAGCCCATCGCGCAAGCCCTCTGCGATCTTCTCCTTGTTCGTCACCAGATCGGCGAAAATGGAATCGAGCATCTCTTTTGACTCTGTTATCACGGTGTCTTCCGTTATCTTCCCGTCTGCGATGTCAGACATGTCTCCTTCGAGTTTACTCGTCATATCAGGGACGACAACCATCTTTGCATACTTCTCAAGCGTGTCAACCACCGAATAGGCAGTCTTCGTCGGCTGGATCGGAGTTCCGTGAACGTACGCCCGATCGTATAACTTCTGGATGATCTCGTGCCGGGTCGATTTCGTTCCGAGCCCCAGATCCTCCATCACCTTGATAAGCCTTGCCTGACCGTATCTTCCAGGCGGTTTCGTCGTCTTGCTTTCGGTCTCGAACTTCTCGATGCCGAGCACCTGCCCATGCTTAAGATCAGGCAGTATCCTGTCCTCTGATTCGTGATACGGGTAGTAGTATCTCCATCCGGGTTCAACGAGGACTGCGCCGTTTGCGACAAAATCCTCTCCTTTTATATCGATGATTACCCGAAGCGTCTTCCAGAGAGTTGCATCTGCGAATGTAGCAAAGAATCTGCGGACAACGAGTTCGTAAATCTTCCATTCATCGTCCTTCAACTGTTTCCTGCTTGCAAGTGATGCAGGATGTATCGGGGGGTGGTCTGTGCTCTCCTTTTTCCCGGAAGTTGGCTTGAGTGGTTTCTTAAGCAATTTCGATGCGTACTCCCCGAATTCGCTTTTAAGAAACATCGATACAAGCTCTTTCAGGTCAAGACTCGCCGGATAAACGGTGTTGTCTGTCCGGGGGTACGATATGAATCCGTTTGTGTACAGGTTCTCTGCGATCCGCATCGCATTCGCAGGACTGAGTCCGATCCGGCTCGCGGCTCTTATGAATTCGGTGGTGTTAAACGGAGTCGGCGGCTTTTCTGTCCGTTTTCCCTTCTTCACATCGGAAACTGTTCCTTCTTTCGCATCTTTGACCTTTGAAAGTACCTGATCGAACTCCTCCTTCTCCCAGAAGCGATCCTTCCTGTGCTTTGACGTGAATCCTTCCTTGTGGATTGCGTAGAGTTCCCAGTACGGCTCAGGGACGAACGCTTCCCGCTCCTTCTCCCGATCCACGATCAGGGCAAGGGTTGGGGATTGGACCCTGCCTACAGACAGGAATCGCTTTCCGAGTCGCTTTGAGGTGACAGAGAGGTATCTTGTCAGTGCGGCACCCCAGACCAGATCGATGATCTGGCGCGACTCGCCTGCCGCTGCAAGATTGAAATCGATCTCGGTGAGATTTTTAAATGTATTCTTGATCTCAACGGGCGTTATTGCGCTGTATCTTGCCCTGTCTGCTTTGATCTTTGTATTTACCCCTTTTACTATGTTTAGAGCCTCTACGCCGATCAATTCCCCTTCCCGATCGTAATCGGTCGCTATCGTTACAGTATCTGCCTTTTTTCCGAGCGTCTTGAGTGCGGACACGATCTTGGCATTTCTCCTGTCAGGGACTGTCACGATCTCCGCATGGATGAGATCGCGTGCATCGGTCTTCTGCCAGCTATTGTATTCCTCTGGAAAATCGACGCCGACCACATGCCCGCTCAGTCCGATTACCACCTCGTCCCCTGATCCGTACGTGTTCACCCCGTTCACCCGGACCATCTTTGAGGCACTGCCGAAGAGGATACCTGCGATTCTCTTTGCAGTATTGTGTTTCTCTGTGATGATCAGATGCATGATGCCATGTTATTGATGCGTGATATTTATATGTTACGCGGCGGATGGGCTGCCAACATGGACGAATCGTAATCCATTGATCCGCAAAATCCCACAATCAGCCACGTACAAGCGCATTCCTGATCACATCATCTGATTCAGGGAAGTATATGCCTCCGATCCCCTCCGCTTCCGCATGGAAGTCAAGCCCGCGGATCACAACGACCGGCGTGCCGTCAGACCCCTCACCAAAGAGCAGGTTTGCAGCAGCAGCGATCTCGTCCACGACCGCCTCGTTTGCCACTTCGAGGACGTTACCAAAGAGATCGCACGATCCACGCCAGTCCTTGGTCGGTGTGATCCCTGAGATCCCGATTGCAACTCCGATCTGTCCGTCACGAAACGCACGCCCGTTGGTGTCGGTGATGATCACGCTGACGGTTTTACCGGTCATCGAGAATATATCTTCCCTGATATTTTTTGCGCTTCCGTCAGAATCCTCTGGCAGCAGTATGATCCGACCGGAATCGATATTCGATCCATCGATTCCGGCGTTCACACAGATGTTACCGTTCCGGGTCTTCACAAGGAGGAACGGCGATTCCAGAAGGATCTCCTCGCTCTCATCGAGAACCGCCTGGACGAATCTGGAATCGCTCTCGTTTCGCTCTGCGATTGCGATAGCACGGTTGGACGGCGCGATATCCGCAAGTCTGGCGACCCTGCCCTCTGCCTTTGCAACGACTGTGGACGCGATGACTACGATGTCGCGGTCGCAGAGGCGAGCATTCTTGCAGATGGTCTCTGCAAGGTCATCCCCCTCCTCGACAAGCGGGATATCCGGAACAGTGAATGCGTTGAAATGCATGATTATACAACTCGGATATAGAGGTGAATTGTGTTAGTTCTTAAAACCTTCGCGACCCGGGGGAACGCACATGAGCATGAAGGTGCGGCGCAGAAGTTGCTAACAAAAAGAGATCACCCCACATCCACGCTGACGATGTACTCGACGATCACCAGTTCGTTGAATGGTATCTTATCGCTTTTGCCATCTACAAACGTTGTATCGAACTCATCAATGATGAACCGCTCCCACGCATCCGCGTACTCACTCTCAAACTTGAGGCGCAGTTCCCCGTTCTGATAGACCGCTGGTGTATTGAAGACGCTCTCATTAAACCTGGGATTGCTGATCGTGACCTGCGCAATCCCGCCTCCGCGAGAGGCGAACGAGTCATTGATCTTGACCAGTGAGAACAGTATATCTCCCTGATCCGTGGAATTGAACATTCGCGGATTAGAGCGCATGACTGCGCCTGCCTGATACTTCACGACCACTGCGCCGTTTTCACATGCCACAGAACCGACCCTGCTGTTGAATTCGATATTGCCCATCGCAATTGTATGATTGACCACTGTTCCGCTGCTATGGATGATCTCGATCGTCAGGTTGCACGCAGCAGGATCAGACCGGAGCGAACCGCCTTCAGCGGTGCCGAGTTTCGTTGTCCTGACAGGTGCCTGATCAAGAGCGACTTTGAATAGGTCGGTCTGGAGGATTAGGAACCCATGTTCAATGCTCTGGAATTGGGTCGCGTCCGTCGATGACCGTAGTACCGGGAAACCGACTGCATAGATCATCCCGATCGAAAGCATAACGATTCCGAATATGATTACGTATCCGATTACCTCAGAAGCCGCTCTGTTCGATTTAATCGCCGGCCCAGCCGAACGAAACAGACGTCTAAGATGCCGGACGTTCTTCGATTCTTTCCTGGAAGAATTTCTCTTCATGTCGCCTCCTGTTTAATCTTTACTGATGAACCACAATCTGTGCGTTCCGCTGGCGCTGTGCGTCTCCCCGTCGATCGGTATGGATGCGCCGATGCCGTTTAGGGTGTATGATATGTTGACGTTCAAGTCATCCGCACTGATGGTCACGGTCTGGTCTGTGGTGTTATTGGTGGACATCCTGACCGTGTATCCGTGTCCGCCGATGGTCTGTGGCATCTCAAGCGTTGTGCTCATCGTACCATGCTCAGGCACGATCAGGTAGAACATGATCATCTTGTTACTGATGTCGTTTCCGACATCGTTGAACTGCTGGGTTGCAGCCACATCGAGCGGAGCCGCAGTGAGCATCGTGCTCGCGGTCATCATCACGACTGCGAAGAAGAGGATCGCTATGCCTGAAATTATGACATATTCGAGCGGGTACGAGACTGCACGGCAATTCTTCAGGTATTTGGATTTTAACGCAAGCGTCGACGGCAGAGCCGTTACCGCAGAGTACGCGGAGGACTTACGCAGTCCCGGAACTCTGCGCCCTTTGCGGTGGTGAAGATGAATCATTGCATTTTCAGATCGTGTCGTGTTCATACAATCCCTCCTATGTCGTCATGGATGTGCTATTCAGGCGCTCTGTGTACTCGGTGATACCATCATCGAACGCAAGAGCAACCGTCACTGTAGTGATGTTTAAGTACTCGATCTCGGAATAGTTCGTCGTCGTGTTCACGGATACGGTCACCAGCTGCCCGTGATAACGGTACAACTGAGAGAGAAGACTCCCGAAGTTCACCATCGTATCATTGATCACATCGGTCTCGTTCTTCTGGATGGCAGCGGTATTCATCTCCCTGTAGGTCTCATCGTAGAGTTCGCGGAGTTCGTATATCGGAAAATCGATCTCAGCCTGTGATGACTGGAGCCCTGCCATGAAGGACAGGTTCAGGAGCACGATCAGTATTGCAAGGGATATGCTTATCGCAAATCCTGCAAGAATGATCCACTGCCCGTCCTCATTCCGTAACACCGAAGGTGTCGATGCGGAAGTATGAGATTTCACGCACCGCATTATCATTTGTACCACAGCTCCAGTCTTACTTCGACGATGTTCCAGAGATCGATGATCGGTGCTGGCGCCATACTTGCGTCCGGTATCCGGGTCTCAGCATAATTTCGTGCCTCCATCGAGTCCGGAATATCGGTGTACTGGATCGTGACCAGTCTCGTTGCCGTCACCGAATTGTACTGGGGTACGCCATTTGTTATGATCCGCTTCTGCACGACCTGCGTTTCGTTTCCGCGGATGTAGTAGTATACGCGCAGACGCGAGAGTTTGATTTTACCCTCGGTATCCGAGTGCACAATAAACGTGATATTGTAGTTTCCGCCTGATGGATCATGCGAGGATATGTACGAAGTTAAGGTCTCTGAAAAGTCAGCAGTCCTCTGGGTGCCGCGATACTCTGTGGCATACAGACGGATCATCCATGTATGGTCGAGACTATCAATGACCCCATTATCGCAGTACCAGTCGTTCACGCCATCGGTGCTATTTGCATACCCGTATATGTTGTTGATGTCGGAACCGTTGATGCGGAGTTCGTTTATGCCGCGGTTCCATACGTCGGGGGGCAGAGTAACGTTGTACCACTCGAAACTTGCATTCGATGGTATGAACGCGGATCCGACCCACCTGTCATTGACATAGATGTTGATGCTGCCATTATTCCCTTTCGCGTAGATGCGCAGGCAGGATTTTCCTTCAACTGCCGTGTCTATGTCAAACTCTTTGTACATAGCGTCCGTGGCATTATCCCCCAGTGGGGTGCTGCCGATCATTGCATCGTTGTGGTTAACCTCCTCTATGTTGTAGTTCCATACTGTGTTGTTATGGATGACGATGTAGGGTCTGGTCGGGTAATTCAGAACATAACCGTAGTAATAAAGCACATTACCCTCGCCCCAGATAACGTGGATGTTTCCATCGGCGTCCACAGCTATGTATGGCTCGTATCCGCTACCAAGAAGCTGCGGCGGTGTACTCCATGATCCTGATCCGCCGGCATTATGGGAGTAGTATATCTCGCCAGCATCAGCCCATACGATATGCGAGATGCCGCTATAATAGTCGTTACTAATTAAAGGATCCGATACGGACGTTCCGGTGTACACCGGATCTTTATGACTCCAGAAACCGGCGATGTTGTTTGAATAATAGAGCGTGGTGCCGTTCTCGACCCATGCGAGATACAAATAATCATTACGGTCGGGTGACCTGGAAACCTGTGAGACATTGGTGCTGTCATCCACACGTATGGGCACACTCCAGCTGCCACTTGTCGTGTTCATGTAGTACACAGTCCGGTTTTCAAGGAAGACGAGATGTTTGGTATTGTTAGAGTCGATGTTAAGAAGCGGGCTTGTTGCATTGTTGGTGTTGTTCACCTGCACGGCAGGAGACCATGTGCCTGCGGTGTTATTGGAATAATAGACAGAAGCGTTCTCGACCCAGACGATGTGCGGGACATTTGCGGTATCGACAGCGATGCATGGCTGTGATGGGTCGTTTCCGCTGCTCTCGTTCACCAATTGTGTGTCTTGTTTATCCAACCATACGCCATCATTGGTTCTTGAATAATATACCTCGGGATTCGCAACCCCGCTGAGGAATGCTGAATGGAGTTCATCGACGCTGTCGATTGTCATACTGAGAGCATAGTTAGCTCCACCGCCACCCGCGATCGTATCGTCATCCCATGCCCCACTGTCATCATGTATATACCACATTTGTGGTCCGTTTTTGCTGTAGCCGATATGCACATGTCCTTCCGAGTCCACCACGATTGCGGCATCGGCGTCATGTGCAAAGTTCAGTGTCAGCTCCTCGGTGCCGATCGACTCGTTTGGAAGTCCGGTCACATCCATGTTCGCCTTATACACGGCTGTCGTGTTTTCAGGAAGCACGATGTGAACCGTGAGGTTCTCATTCCCGGTAAAGTTCAGGGTCTTTTCGTAACTTCCATCCGAGAATGTGTACAGGTGCCTTTTCAGCAGCGTGTCCAGAAACGCAAAGATCACATTGTAATTGACAAAATCCGGAAGCAGCGTATCGAGATACTCGTCAAGCGACGGGGCTGCTTTGACGTGAATGTTTGTTATCTCGATTGCTCCGGATGAGTTTGAGTGGAGTATGAATGGTACAGCCCATCCGGTCTCATTGGTTGATGGATCGAGCCACTGATAGTCCGCATGTTTGCTCACATTGGTGGCGCCACTAAGTGGATGACTCGCAGTCCATCTGTTGATCGCATCAGCAAAATCGGAGGTTTTTTCGGTGGTGTTAAATGGCTGGGTGATCGGGAGGATGACGCGGATCATTTTAACTCCGCTGGCACTCCCGATATTCAGCGTGCCAGAAGTGGGAGTGACGTTGATCGTGATCGTGTTATTTCCGATTATCCACTCGGTAATATCCCCTGGTAGCGTGATGTTGTGCCACATCCATGTATCATTTGTGTCGATGGCAGGGCTGCTTGCATTGACCTCGACCCCGTTTACCGATATTCTGACGTCCGCGCTATTACTTGGAGCGGTGTGGACATGCATCGAAAGAAGGGTGTCGGTCGTAATCTCCCGGTAGATCCGGAGAGTCTTGTCGGTGGAGTTGCCAGCAGAAACCGATACACGAGCGGTCCTGTTGCCGTCATCGGTCTTTATCACGGTCGTGTACTCCCAGACCTTTGTTATGTTATTCGGATCGGTCACATCTCCGACAGCAAGCCACGGCTCTTCAGGGAATTTCGGCGTGTACACGTACACCTTCCCGGCACCGGGCGCGCCGACCGCGACATCGGGGATGCCGTCAGCGTCCACATCGCCGATGTACGAGACGACGCTGCCGAAATTCGAGTCGCCTGATATCTCGATTGGATCGACGCCGAGATCAACATCATAGAAGACCTCTGCCTCTGCCTGCGTGCTTTTTGGTGCTCCAACGATCACGCCTGCGTATCCGTCGGAATCGGCATCGCCGGCATGCGAAATCGATATCCCGAAGTCGGAATCGGATTCTCCGGTCAGGTTGATGTCGGATGTGTTGTCCGGATTAGAGCCGCCGTAGAATATGTGTGCGCTGCTCTTTGCTGACGCGCCGACTATGAGGTCGCATACACCATCCTTGTTCACATCGCCGGCAGCAGATACCGAGATGCCGAAGTTGGAGCCCGATTCTCCATAAAGCGTGAGATTCATCTCGTTATTATATCCGCCATTGATCACCGGAGGGAGTGATGCGCCCCCATATCTGATATAAGTCCGGTTGGTAGCGTTTGCTCCGATGATGATGTCCGATACATCATCTCCGTCGATATCGACGCACGCTACAGAGATGCCGAAGTATTCGCTGCTGTTGTACGGGTTATACAGTCTGACATCGAAGCCGGAACCAGAATAAACCCCGGATATGCTGCCATAGTACACGAACGCAGTTCCACCACTGTTGGGCATAGTCGGCGTGCCTACGAGAAGGTCTGTTTTACCGTTATCATTCAGATCCCCACATGCAAGTGAGTGTCCAAACCGTCCGCCAAGCTGTCCAGTAACTATCGGGTTAAACATGGTGGCGTTCGGTTGGTTCGAAGGCGTTGCACCGCCATAATATACGTACGCAACCCCGGTGTCCTTTCCCACGCCGCTCGTATAGTTCTCTGGCGCGCCGACGATAACGTCATCCACGTCGTCGTCGTTCACATCCCCGCACGCCACAGCCCAGCCGAACTGGTCGCCGGATGCGCCTGGATTCATGATCGTGATGTTTGGTCCGTCGTCTTTCCATGTGGTAATCCCGCTGCCGTTGCCATAATATCTGCCGTAATATACATACACCACGCCAGAACTGGAGTTGTTCCCGTAGGCACCGACGACCAGATCAGATATAGTATCATCGTTCAGATCGCCGTATGCGATTGCGCATCCGAACTTGTCAGAGGAGCTACCCGGGTTCTTTGGTTCGTATTTGGTCGGGGGGGTGGTATCGCCGATTATATTCAGCAGTGGCATCCCTGTAAGCGTGACATAAGCATGACTGATTCTGGTGTTGTTCGGGATGAGAACCTCGAACGTTTCATTGGTTAGTATCGGCGGCCCTGCAAACTCGAATTTATATGATGTATGCCATGTGTAGTTGCCGGTGCATAGCGGATCTCTGCAAAACTTATCAGTCTCAAATCTCGTCGCGCCCTCCACCCCGTTCATCCAGCCGACCACCGAGTTCTTGAGCACGCTGCTGTAACAACTCTTGTTGTTCTCTGGTGGGAGCGACGTGTCCAGCACATTAAGTGCGTCCTGCCCGTACGCCTTTAATTGCGCATCCACATGCAGTGCGGTCTGGGGCACTGAGAGCGTCACCGCACTGACCACGAGATATACCGTGCCGACCATTAGCATGGCTGCCGCGAACCCTTCGAGCGTATGGAGCTGGGCGCGGTTATCTGATGCTACCGATATCACCATATATACACCACCAGTTTTGCAGTCGGCATCGACATACCCCCGACGCGGTCGCCCCAGTCTGACCGGTTGACCCACATATATGATACATTGCACCACGAGGCGTCAATCCTGACATCATTGGACTCGCAGAGGTCATCGATCACGGTCTTGTTGAATGAATGCCAGCCACCGATCAGGAGACCGGATTCGTTGATGACCGGATCATAGCTACAATTCGTATTCGTGTTGTTCAGACTTACCTTCAACCGGGCATCTGCTGTCCGGTTTTTCTCGGCAAAGCCCTCAAGCATGACAGTGAACGAATCCAGTTTCGGAAGATGCAGGGTGACGTTTGATGTGTTGGTAGCATCGATGTTTAAATATCCGACTTCGGAGTCGCCTTCGATCGTCACCAGGCGTTCCATCTTCTCAACTTCCGCCGTTTCAGGAATCCGGTTTCCGATACAGAGCGCTGGATGTGTGTTGTTCGGGATATATTTCGGATCTGCGATCGTGCTGTTCAGGTAATGGAGCGAGATGTTGTACCAGTACGTTCGCATGATGTCCAGCCCGAGCAGGTATCTGACTCGTGTTGCATTGTCGTGGTACGTCGAGTTTAATTCCTTTATCTTATTTTCGTTCAAAATGCCGGCTCTGCCGCGATTCATCAGTTCTGAAAAGTTGGTGGGGTTTCGTTTGTTTGTTGCAAGCCCGATCCGGCGGGCATCATCCGGCGTATTCTCCCAGTCAATGCCGCCCTGACCGGGTGTGCCATTGCCCCACCATCCGGTATCCTCTGCAAGAATCATGGCGGTCCGGTACGCTACCGGCTGGAAATCGGTACTCTGGGTCTGGAACGGCGCGAATATCGCGGGGATCTGCATCATGAGGTATGCGAGGGTGAGTAGAAATATAGAAATTCCGGCAAGAAAATCAAGACTAACCTGTGCACGGTTATCCGACTGCATACCCCTAACTCCACCACGCCTCATCATCGTGAAATATAATATGGTTAGGGAGATTATTAAAGGTTGCGCAGGAGATGGATTCCGGAATTACCGCGTAACGCGTGGCAAACAGGTAACCCCCAATCTGTGTAATCCGTGTTCATCTGTGGCTGATATAAATTTTAGTCACAGATGAACACGGATTCCACGGATTTTATCCACAAGTTACCCGAGCGCATTCTTGGGGTTTGCCAGAAAATAACCGGTTGAAATTCGTGACATTCGTTTATTCGTGAAATTCGTGATAAAATCGGCAAATTTATAGTCCGCAGAAACAGAATGCCACCCATGTCAATAACAACCAAAGATGCGAGTGGAAGCGTCGGCGTTCCTGAAACGATGATCGCGCAGATGGGGGAGATCGAAAGGAATCTGTTCCTGAAGATCTTGAAGGTGACCGAGGCTGGAGCGGTCGCTGCCGCGCGATGGATCGGTCTCGGGGACCGAAATGCCGCGGACGATGCCGCGGTCGAGGCGATGCGAAGAGTGCTCGCACGGTTCGATATTGATGGTGAGATCGTCATCGGCGAGGGCGAGCGGGATGAGGCGCCGATGCTCTATATCGGCGAGAAGGTCGGAACCGGGAAGGGTCCCAAGGTCGATATCGCGGTCGATCCGCTCGAGGGCACGAATCTTGCAGCAGAGAATCAGTTCGGAGCGGTCGCGGTGATGGCGATGTCTGAAGCAGGCGGTCTCAGGTACGCGCCCGACATCTATCTGGATAAACTGATCGTTGGTCCTGAGGTGGTGCGGTACGAGAAGACAAGCGGGAAATGGCTTGATATCGATGCCCCTCCCGAATACAACCTCGGCATCGTTGCAGAGGCGCTGCACCGCAATGTCGAGGACCTGATCGTGGTGGTGCTCGACAGACCCAGGCACAAGGAACTGATAAAAGAACTGCGCGACATCGGCGCGACGGTGCGGCTTGTCACGGACGGCGATCTGATGCCGGGTATAGCAGCAGGCATCCGCGGCACCAACGTCCATGTCGGCATGGGTATCGGGGCAGCACCAGAGGGCGTGCTGACCGCAGCCGCGCTCCGGACTACCGGCGGAAAGATCATCAGCAGATTCATCCTGCCGGCAAAGGCGAACCGGAAGAGCGAGGAAGAGATAAAGAAGGAGTCCGATAAATTCATGCCGAGACTGCTTGAGATGGGTATCACCGATCTCGATAAGATTCTCTACACCGAAGACTTGGCTCCCGGGAAAGACATCATATTTTCGGCAACAGGCGTGACAGAGAGCGATCTCTTTCACGGCGTCAACTTCTTTGAGAATGATGGTGCAAGACTGCGATCGGTCATAATGGGCTCCGGCTCCGGGATCGTCCGCTTGATCGACAGTATCTATGTCATCGACAAGGAAGTAACACCGATCCGGCTGCGGTAGCAATGAACATCGGCATCGTGATCACTGACCAAAACGACTGGACCGCCCGCGCTCTTGCCAGGTCTGTACGGAAGAGGGGCGCAGAGCCGGTCACGTTCAGATTGAGCGAGATCGCATCATACGCGTTTGATTTTTCCATAATAGGTGACGTAGATGCCGTCATCGTGCGCGATCTCGGTGCTGGCGCATTCGATGAAGTCTCTTTCAAGTTTGACCTGCTGCGAATCCTTGAAAAGAAGGTGCCGGTCATAAACACTTCCGAATCGATTCAGAACGCTGCAAACAAGTACTATTCGCTCCATCTGCTGAAAAAAGCAGGTCTTCCAGTGCCAGAGACTGTCGTTACCTCTGATGCTGATATTGCGATGGATACGCTCGATCGATGGGGCGAGGCAGTATCAAAACCGATCTTTGGGTACAAGGGTATCGGCATCAGACGTTTCCAAAGCGGCTCTGATCTCTATGACTCGAATCGCGAATCAATCGAAGAGATACTCTCTGAAAGGGGCGTACTGTATCTTCAGGAGTTCATACCGATCGAGAGGGACATACGGGCATTCGTTGTCGGAGACCGGGTCGCTGGCACGATCTACCGGTACGCCCAAAACGGATGGATCACCAACCTGAGCCAGGGCGGAACGCCGGAGCGGTGTATGCTCAATTCGGAGCAGGAGGAGGTGTCTATTCTGGCGTCAGAGGTTATCGGAACCGCTTTTGCAGGCGTGGACATCGCTGAAACCAATGATGGTTTTCTGATACTCGAGGTCAATGGCACGCCGTCAGGGAAGGGGATATACGAGGCGTGCGGAGTGAACGTCACCGGAGATATCGTGGATCACCTGATCTCGGACTTCAAGTTTTGAATATCAGGAACAGATGACCAGAACCAGAGCACCATGCGCGGTGATCACCTCCGCGGTGGCGAACTAATAAATATCATGCCGCGCATCCCATACACCGGAAGAATTCACCATGCCAATAAACATCGGAATGCTACTGATCTGGATCTCATTTGCAAGCTGTCTCGGCGCTGTAATCTATGGGGCATGGTATTATTTCAGCAGGAACCCAAATATGCGCCTTGCATCCCGGAGATTCGAGATGGTAAGTCTTGTTACGTATACTCTTTCCGCTATGCTGCTCATGTACTATCTGCTGGAG